>JACPYM010000117.1 GCA_016196035.1 Acidobacteriota bacterium
CTGTGGCAAAGAATCCGGTCAGACTGCTCACGTTGAGCGCTGGAATAACACCTTACGCCAGCGGCTGGCGCGCTTTGTCCGTAAGACCTTGTCCTTTTCCAAGTCCGACGAGATGCACGAGATTTATTTGCGACTGTTTCTTCATCGTTACAATCTTTCGCTTGGCTCACCCGGCTGAGCCACTACCAAATAACCATCACGCGTTTGCAGAATGTCGCGGATGAAGTTGTGCGGCAGCCCGTCATCGGTCGCCCAATGGTCAAAGCAGTACGGCAGAGATTGCGCGCGCAGCAAAATTGGCAGCCCCAGCAACAGAAAGTCCTCAAAACGCCTGCCAAAGACACTACACTGATTCCTGATTCCTGCTAGCTTGAAAACCAGTCGGCATTTTCAAGCTAGCAGGAATCAGGAATCAGTTAAGCCGCTCAGGTGCTCTTGTTGGCAACTTTGCAAAAGCCCTGGCAACAGCGCGAGCGAGCCCAAGAGGTTCTTGACACCCCTCAAAGCAACCACCTACACTCACGTCCGTTCAGATATTTGAAGAAACCGCTTTGGGGGTGCATTGGATTCGATGGAAGACCTGAAGCGACGGATGCATACCGGGAAGCTTGTAACCCGTAAACTGCAGGCAAATGTTAATTGCGAACACTGAACTCGCAATGGCAGCCTAGTTAACTCTAGTTCACTGCCCGTCCGCTCCCGCCTCGCCTGTGGGTGGGACTCCGGGCGTCATTTTTGCAGGCTAGCAAATCGGTGCAGGTCAGAGCCGCCCAGCGAAACTTCTCTGGCATAGTTTGGGCGCGGTTCTTCGCCGCTTCTGCTACCGGGCCCGGGCGAAAACTCAAGCGAAGCGGCTAAGTATGTAGATTCCTTCGTAGACGGCTGCCAGACGAGAGTTCGATTCTCTCCACCTCCACTTTGAAGGCAAAAGGCAAAAGGCAAAAATCAAAGGGCAAAAATAGGAAGCAGCACTTCCGGCCTTTTGCTTTTTGATTTTTGCCTTTTGCCTTTTGCCTTTTGATTTTATGAACCCACTTCCCATTGGCATCTTCGATTCCGGCGTCGGCGGCTTGACCGTGTTGCAGGCCGTGCGGCGGCGCTTACCCAACGAAAACCTGATTTACCTGGGCGATACGGCGCGCGTGCCTTATGGGACGAAATCGCGCGCGACGGTCGAACGCTATGCCGTCGAGGACGCGGCGTTCCTGGTGGAAAAGGGTGTGAAGTTGATCGTGGTCGCTTGCAACACGGCTTCGGCGATGAGCCGCGAACGCTTGCGGCGCGAATTCGACACGCTGTTTTTGACAGTGCTGGGGCCGGGCGCGCGGGCGGCGGCGCGGGTGACGCGCAACGGGCGCGTGGGCGTGATCGCCACCGAAGCGACGATTGAAAGCGGCGCGTATGCGCAGGGCATCCAGGAAGCCAGCGGCGCGCGGCCCGTCGAAGTCTTTTCGCAAGCCTGTCCATTATTCGTTTCGTTGGTCGAAGAGGGCGAGGTGGATTCGGCAATCACGCGGCTGGTGGCCACAAAGTATCTCGCGCCCTTGCGCGCGCAGCAGATTGATACGCTTGTGTTAGGATGCACGCACTATCCGTTGTTAAAACCCGTGCTGGCCGAAGTGATGGGTGAAGGCGTGACCTTGGTGGATTCGGCGGAAGCTGTCGCGGTTGAAGTCGAGACTTTGTTAAGCGAAAAAGGCCTGCTCAATCCGCAAACGGAGGCGGGCCGCAACGAGTTTTATGTGACGGATGCGGCCCAGCGGTTTCACCGCATCGCGGCTGGAATTTTGGGCGCGCCGCTCGCCCATTTGGAAGCGGTGGAGGTTTGGGGACATGACCGATTACCAACAAACATTCCGGCGAGCTGATGGACGCGCGCCGCTGGATTTGCGCACGGTACGCGCGACGACGAATTTCACCAAATGGGCCGAAGGCTCGGTTTTAATCGAAATGGGCCAGACGCGCGTTGTTTGCACGGCTTCGGTGGAAGACCGTGTGCCGCCGTTTTTGAAAGGCAAGGGCGTCGGCTGGGTCACGGGCGAATACGCCATGCTGCCGCGCGCGACCGAAACGCGCGTGCAACGCGAAAACCGCAACGGCCCATCGGGGCGCACGCACGAGATTCAACGGCTGATCGGGCGCAGCCTGCGTTCGGTGGTGGACATGGCGGCGCTGGGCGAACGTTCGGTGACGATTGATTGCGACGTGTTGCAGGCCGATGGCGGGACGCGCACGGCTTCGATCACGGGCGGCTTCATCGCGCTGGCCATCGCGCTCAACCGGGCGATGGAGAGTGCCAAAATCTTGCGGCCCCCGCTGCGTGATTACATCGCAGCGATCAGCGTGGGCGTGATCGGCGAGCGCGTGCTGCTCGATCTGGATTACAGCGAAGATTCCAAGGCGGAAGTGGACATGAACGTCGTCTGCACCGGCGATGGCCGCTTCGTCGAGGTGCAAGGCACAGCGGAAACCGAACCCTATGACCGCGCCCGGCTGGATGAGATGCTGGACGCTGCCGAAGACGGCATCGCGCAATTAATAGACATTCAAAAACAGGTTTTAGCGAAAGCTTTGGGCACGGAAACGTTCAGAGCTTTGTTGCCTCCAGATCAGCGAGGCAAGATCAACTGGAAGGAGAAGGCACAATAATGCTTCGCACATTTCGCATCGCTTCTTTGATTTTCTGTTTCTTTTCGTTAGTCGCGCTGGCCGGGCTGGCGGGCAAGGTGCAGGACACCTTTGATGACCCGGAGGGGAAATACAACGTCACGTTGCCCAAGGGCTGGCTGGCGATTTCCAGCAAAGACCGGCTGAGCGGCAAGACCGATTTCCTGATTGTCTATGGCATTCGCGAAAACGGCGCGTTGAAAATCACGACAATGGACGTGGACGCCAAGCTGCCGATGTCTGATGTCGCCTTGAAACATGAGACCGAAACCTTGCGCTTTCAGCCGGGTTACACTAAAGGCAAGGTTGAGAACTTTGTTGTGGGCCCTCAGGCTAATGGCTCGCTCATCACCTACGATTTCAAAAACACGGCAGGTCAGCCGATGATCGGGCGCAATTACTTTTTGCGCGCGAATGACACGACCGTGTACGTGCTGCGGTTTACGGGCCGGGCTAATACGCTGGGCTCGTTGCGCAATCAAACCGATACGATTGCCCGCTCATTCAAGCTGAAATGAGCTGAGTAGGCTGTACAGCAGGCTGCCAGCCTGCTGCGGGTTTTGATAAGAGACGCAGTCACTTTCATTGCATCACTGACCCACACCAGCAGGCTGGCAGCCTGCTGTACAATGAATTCGAGAAACAGAGAGAGGGGAGCACTTGCACAGGCAGGCGCTTCCCTCTTCTTGTTTTTTGGATTGGCTGGCAGTTACAGCCCGCGCCGCGCCGCGCTGGGCGCCTCAGCCAACGTAACGCTGAGTTGTTGCTTGCGCCCGCTGCGCCAAAGCTCGACTTTGACAACGTCGCCCAGGTTCTTGTCGCCGATGGCACGATCCAGGTCATCGGAGTTTTTGATCGGTTGCCCATCAATGCCGGTGATCACATCGCCGCCAATCAAGATGATCTGACGTCCGAGTTGCGCGCGCTCTGACCCGCCTTGAATGCCGGCGCGGGCCGCCGAACTGCCCGGTTCGACCTGCATCACCAGCAACCCTTCTTGCACGGGCAATTCCAACGCTTCTGCCAAACGCCCGCTGACAGGGTAAGCGGCGATGCCAAACTTGGGTTTGCGCACGCGGCCATAGGCCAGAATATCCGGAATGATCTTTTTGGCCGCTTCAATCGGGACGGCAAAGCCAATGCCGACCGAGCCACCCGACGGGCTGTAAATCATCGTGTTGATGCCGATCTGCCGTCCGTGTGAATCAAGCAGCGGCCCGCCTGAATTGCCGGGATTGATCGCGGCGTCGGTTTGAATAACGCCTTCGATCAGGCGATTGGTCATCTCCGAACGAATCGGGCGCGACAATCCCGACACGATGCCAGTCGTCAGCGTGCGATCCAGGCCAAAGGGGTTGCCGATGGCAAGCACCTTTTGACCGACAAATAATTCTTTGGAGGTGCCCAGCGGAATCGGCGCCAATTCGGCGGCAGGCGCTTCAATCTTGAGCACGGCCAAATCCTTGTCTGGGTCGAAGCCCTGCACGCGCGCCTTGTAACTTTTGCCATTGGGCAGTGAAACGTCAATCTTTTGGGCTTCCTGGACAACGTGATAATTGGTCAGGATGTGGCCTTCTTTATCGAGAATCGAGCCGGAGCCGGAACCTTGTTGCGGATAGGCGTAAAAGAAATCCTGCACGATGGTGGTCGAAGTGATGTTGACCACGCTGGGACTCATCGCGCGGTAAACTTCCTGATTGTTTTTCTCATCGCTCGCCACGCTGGGATCGGTCAGCCCGGCCAACTGTTGTTGGGCATCCGTCCCGGCGGCAGCGTTTTTCTCGGCATTCGCGCCACGCTGGAGCAACCAGTTTTCGGTGCGGTCATAAAAGAGTACGGCGCTAGCGGCAAAGACCGCCGTGGCCAGCGCGAGCAAGACCAATTGTTTGGCACTAACGTGATAGGTATTCATCTCAACTTCTCCTTGCGTTTGGAATCCTGTCGGCACTTCAGCATACCGCGACTTGCTGGAAAAAGTTCGGCGAAAGCGGGCGAAACAATTCCAGCAACGGAAAAAATCTGCTGAAACCGGCACAGATTGTAAAGGATGTTAAGCGGAGTGAAAACAGGCTAACTGAAACGCGCGGCAGCGCGTTAATACAGTACGGGGAGCGTGAGCGACCTGAGCTTCGGCGTAGGGCGTATTGGATGCCAAGAGCACAATTGCTGCGGCTCAGGTCGCTCACGCTCCCTGTATTGATCCTACGGCCAGCGCCTCGCGATGTGGCCTAATGATCGCGGCAATCGCCCGCACCTCTTCCACCAATTCGCGGAACATATCGAAGAGCAACGCCTGCGGGCCGTCGCACAGCGCGCGTTCAGGGTACGGGTGAATATCAATCAACAACCCATCGGCCCCCACCGCGATGCCCGCGCGTGAGAGCGGCGCAACCATGGCGCGGTTGCCGGTCGAGTGGCTGGGGTCGTAAATAATCGGCAAATGCGAAATGGCCTGCACCGCCGGAATGATCGAAAGGTCAGGCGTGAAGCGCACGTGATTGGCAAAGGTGCGCACGCCTCGTTCGCACAGGATCACTTCGTAATTGCCCTCGGACATGATGTATTCCGCACCCAGCAAAAACTCTTCGAGCGTCGAAGACATGCCGCGTTTGAGCAGCACAGGTTTGCGCGCCTGGCCCGCGCGTTTGAGCAATTGGAAGTTCTGGGCATTGCGCGTGCCGATCTGGATTACGTCGGCATAACGTTCGACCAAATCCAGCGAAGGCTCGTCCACCGCCTCAGTCACGATGCGCAAACCGAACCGGTCGCGCACTTCGGCGAGAATCTTTAGGCCCTCTTCGGCCAAGCCTTGGAAAGCATAAGGCGAGGTGCGCGGTTTGAACGCGCCGCCACGAAACCACTGGCAACCGGCAGCGGCAACGGCTTCGGCGGTGAGCATCGTCTGTTCGCGCGATTCAACGGCGCAAACGCCCGCAATCATGGCGGGTTCGAGGCCACCGATTTCCGCCGTGCCAACTTTGAAAACCGACTTGTTGTGCTTGAGATCGCGTCCGACCAGTTTGTAGGGCTTGGTCACGCGCACACATTCGGCCACGCCGGGCAATTCGGCAAAGGGATCGGTCGCAATCGCCCCTGTATTGCCCGTGATGCCGATGGCTGTGCGATTGGCGCCCGGCATAGGATGCGCTTTCAGACCGAAGGATTCGATGGTGGTGACGACGCGCTGAATGTCAGTTCCAGTCGCGTCGGGAGTCATAACGATGAGCATTCAAACAATCTCGTTTCCGTGGGCTTCTTGAGAACTGCTGCTTCACTGCCCTGCTTTTCAGGTTGATGACGACGAAGTTGGGCAGTGGCTAAATCGAGTGGGACGGCGTGTCAGTAGCCCGCGCGTGAGCAAGGGCTGGTTGCTGCCAGTCGAGCCCTTGCTCACGCGCGGGCTACTGACACATCCCGCCTAACTTAGCCACCACCGGCGCAGTGGAACTCTTATACCAATCAATCGTCTCCCGCAATCCTTCTTCAAACCCAACCCGCGCCCGAAACCCGAACTCGGCTGCCGCGCGCGTCGTGTCCAGACAGCGGCGCGGCTGGCCGTCCGGCTTGCTCGCATCCCATGCGATGCGCCCTTTGAAACCGGTCAGCGTAGCGATCTGTGCGGCCAAATCCTTGATCGAAATTTCAAAGCCCGCGCCCAGATTGACCGGGGCGGATTTGTCGTAGCGTTCCGCCGCCAGCAGCAAGCCTTCGGCACAATCGTCGGCGTGCAGGAATTCGCGGGTTGCCGCGCCCGTGCCCCAGCAGGTGATGTGGTCGGCGCCGGCGCGCGTGGCTTCGACGCATTTGCGAATCAACGCCGGGATGACGTGGGAATTGTGCGGGTCGAAATTATCGTGCGGGCCGTACAGATTCACCGGCAGCAGAAAGATCGCGTTATAGCCGTATTGCTCGCGATAGGCTTGCGCTTGCACGAGCATCATCTTTTTCGCCAGGCCGTAAGGCGCGTTGGTCTCTTCGGGGTAGCCGTTCCAAAGGTCGGCTTCTTTGAACGGGACAGGCGTGTCTTTTGGGTAAGCGCAGATAGTGCCCGTGGCGACGAACTTTTTGACGCCGTGCTGGCGGGCCGCTTCGATCAGTTGCACGCCCATCATCAGATTTTCGTAAAAGTATTTGCCCGGATTGTCGCGGTTGGCGCCAATGCCGCCCACTATGGCGGCGAGGTGAATGACCAAATCGGGTTGGGTGTCGGCATACAGGCGGCGCACGTGTTCGCCTTGCACCAGATCATACTCGCGGCTGCGCGGAATGAAGATGTGTTCAACGCCGCGCGCTTTGAGTTTGGCGACGACATAGGAACCGAGGAAGCCTGCGCCGCCGGTCACGACGACGCGTTGATAGGGAAATGAGTTCATCGTTCTTGCCTAGATCGGTTTTCACCTCGGTGTCCGGGAAAACCGCGTAGCGGGACGGTACCGCGCGCGTGAGCAAGCGGCGTATTGGCCGTTCAAACAAGGGGGTGAGTTTGACGCACCGCTTGCTCCCGCGCGCGGTACCGTCCCGGCGTCAACTGACTCCCGTAAACGCAATTGCAAACTGCTCTAAAGTTCAGCTTAAAGAGTTAGCGACCAAAACCAGAAAGACTTGCGCCATTCAACCATCACAGCGCACCTCATCACAAGGTGGGGCGGTTGGACAACAGCACAGGCTTTCGTTCAAACTACCTGCCGTTTCCCCCTGGATGTTGGTTGTCATTGCCTATGAGTATGAAGTCATCTCCGCTCGCCGCCGCCCCGGCCATCGCCCCGCTTGCTACGCCGGAAAATCCTTATGCAACCGCTGTAAGCGACTTTCTCGACATTGCCGTCGCCGAGTTGGCCAAACTACGGCAACGCCTGACCCCAAGCTATTTTCAGCGCGTCGCCGCCTTGATCCTCGGCGCCGAAGCACGTGGCGCACGGTTACACATCACCGGCATCGGCAAGCCCGAATATGTCTCGGGCTATATCGCGGCCCTGTTTTCCAGCACCGGCACGCCGACCTATTTTTTGCATGGCACCGAATGTGTGCACGGCAGCGCGGGACAGGTCGTGCCGGGCGATGTGGTGTTGGTCATCTCAAACAGCGGCGAGACCGCCGAGATGAAAGCCACCGTGCGGGCGCTGAAAGCCAATGGCGCGCGATTGATCGGCGTGTCGGGCAACCCGGCTGCGTGGCTGGCCCGCCAGTGCGAAGAGTTTTTATTTGCCGGCGTCGAGCGCGAAGGCAGCCCGCTCAATTTCGAGCCGCGGGCCAGCGTGCTGGCGCAAATTTATGTTTTGGCCGCACTCAGCATCGAATTGCAGGCCCGCAAAAACATCACGCGTGAACATTACAACGCCTGGCATCCGGGCGGGGTGATCGGCGAGGCGCTGAGCGACTGATGCCCGTGGGCCGTTACGGCGCGTCATCTTTCAAATGCAACTGACAAACGCAACTGATGCAAAAAGCGCTGGACATAGGCGCCAGGCTGCCAGTTCAGCTTGTCGTGGGCTGTAACAGCGCCTGAAAACGCGGCTCTGCGCGCAGGCTTTCAAAATCCGCTTCGATGCGCGCCCGCGCTGTGTTGAAGGTGCGGCGGCCTTCGATGGCCTTTTGCAGATGCTCCAACGCCAGTTCCGTTTCGCCGAGCATGGCGCAGCCGCAGGCGATGTAATAGCGCGTGAACGGATCATCCAAGCCTTGCTGCAAGCGTGCCTGAAAAGCCGTGAGCATGCTCTCAAAAGCTTCACGCGCTTTCGTCAACTCGCCCAGCCGCACATACACCGCCGCCAATTTCTGCTGCACTTCGATTTGCGTGCGCTCTTTCAAGGCGTGATTCGTGTGTTCCAAAAAGGCCAGTTCGCGTTGGTATTCGGCCAGGGCTTCGTCATAGCGGCCTTGCAAATAATACGTAAACCCCAGCCGCGCGTAGGCGCCGATGATTTGGACGCCTTCGTGATTGTATTGATAACTTTCCTGCGCTTCGACGGCTTGGCGGCTCAGTTCCTCGGCGCGCGCGTATTCGCCCAGATAAGTGTAAACGTGTGCCAGCGACGGCACGACCCAGGAATTTTCAGACGAGTCTTGCAGTGCGCGCTCATATTCGGCGGCGGCTTCGCGGAACCAGCCTTTGCCGATGAAGTAGGCACGCCCCAGCGAAGCGCGCACAAAACTATCATTGGGTGCAAAGGCCAGTGCGCGTTTCAACGCGCCAATCGCATCGGCGATACGATCCAGAGCGATGAAGGCAAAGCCGATGGCGCTGTAACTTTCCGCCAGGTTTGGGCGCAACTCGATGGCCTTTTGCGCATACTCAATTGCCTGTTCGATCAAATCCAGTTGCCCCAAATACTGGCCCTTGATGGTCAGGACATACGCCAACCCGGCGTAAGCCTGGGCATAATGCGGATCAAGTTCAATCGCCTTGTGCGTCAACTCAATTGCGGTTTCGATGGCTTCGGGCGCGCCGGAATACGCCAGCGCGCGGGCGCGGATATAGGCTTCATAGGCTTCGAGCACATCCGTTTCGCGCGCCTCGATGCCCGCCCGTTCGCCAATGCGCAGGCTCAAATCCAAATCGCGTGAAAGCTCATAAACGATCTTGTCCTGCAATTCGAAGATTTCGTGCAAGCGCCCGTCAATCTTGACGGTTTTGATGAGTTCGCCGGTCTCGACTTCGACAAAGCGCGCCGTGATGCGCAACATCTCGCCGAAGCGTTGATAGCCGCCGCCGATGATCCAGCGCGCGCCGACTTCGCGCCCGACGCGCGTGGCGAACTTCTCGTCAAAGTCGGGCTGCTTGTCGGCATTCCAGCGGCGCAAAACTTCGTAAATTAATTCGCGCCCGATCACCGCCACACCTTCGATATTTTTCATGTCCGCCGTGACGGTTTCGGCAATACCGACGCCAATCCATTCATCCTCCGGGCTGCCGGTGATGTTGTTGAAACGCAACACAGCGATGCTCTTCCCCGACCGCGCCTTGAGCGCCGCCGAATCCAGTAGATTACCTCCGATATACGTGGCATAGCTGTCTTCGCCCGGCAGCGGCACCGGCGCGCTGCGATAGGTTTCGGCCCCGAGCACGGCGGTAACCCCATGTTTCAGGCTATCCAGATCAAAGGTGACTTCGCGCAAGCTTTGATAACGCAAGGCGCGGTCTTTGGCGATCATGCGGTGAATGACGTCTTCGAGGGCGGGCGAAACGTCGCTATTGAACGTGCTGAGCGGCGCGGGCGAAGCGTGCAAAATCGCATCCACCACCGCCAGCGCCGAACTACCCGTGAACGGCAGCACCCCGGCCAGCAATTCATAATAGACAATGCCCAGGCTGAAAATATCGCTGCGCCGATCTACCTCTTCGCCCAACGCCTGTTCCGGCGACATGTAAGCAAACGTCCCCAGCACCGTGCCGGGCTGTGTTTTGAGCAAACTGGTGTGGTAAAGGCTGGCCGTCGGATCTTCACTGGCATCGCCCTGCGCCAGCGGGTTGAATTTGGCGACGCCGAAATCGAGCACCTTGGCACGATTGTTTTCGGTCAGCAGAATATTTGACGGTTTGAGGTCACGGTGAACGATGCCGCGCTCGTGCGCTTCGGCCAGGCCATCGGCGATTTGAATGAAGACATCTAGCCATTCATTGAGTTCCAATTGGCCGCGCAGCGCTTTGAGCGTCTGGCCCGGCACATACTCCATCGCAATGAAGCTGTAACGCGCGCCCGCGTGCTCGACTTCGTCAATCTCGTAAATCGTGGCGATGTTGGGATGATTGATAGCGCTGGCCGCCTGGGCCTCGCGCAGAAAGCGCAAGCGCGCCGTTTCGGACTGTTCATCCGTCCCCAGCAAGAACGTTTTCAGCATCTTTATTGCGACGTAGCGGTTCAGCCGTGTGTCTTCGGCTTTATAAACATCGCCCATGCCGCCGGTGCCTAGTCTTTCGAGGATGTGGTAGTGGGAAATCGTTTCGCCAATCATAGGTTTATTTGTTGGTCTGTTCCTTCTCCTGAAGTGCCGCTAACGAAAGGCGGCACGCGTGGGTTTCATTTTGCGTCACGGGGCGCAATTTTTCTAGTTGAGCCGCTTGGCGCAAATTGTTTGGCGACGTGACCGCCAAACGCCGGGACTTGATTTAGACTGCGCTCTGCTTTGACGCGCTCCGGCGAGGCACAAAATGTCTGACCAAGCTGACTTCAAAGAATTAGGGGAAAGGTTGCACCAGCGCCTGCGGGACGGGCGCGACAGCCGGGTCAGCGCCGAAATCGCCGAACGGTTTCTGCCGCCGCTCGCGCAACTGTTGCGCCGCCACTTCGCGCGCCTGCCCGATCCGCAACTGATCGAAAGCGCGGCCATTGACGCCCTGCTCCATTACTTCGCCCACCCGGAAAAGTTCGATCCCGCCAAAGGCAGTCTGCTCGGCTATCTACGCCTCGACGCCACGCGCGACCTGCTCAATCTGTTGGCGCGCCAGAAAAAAGTTGTCGAACTTCAGCAGCCGCTGCCGGAATACGATGTGTTGGACAAAGCAGCGAGCGATCCTGAAACGCAGTTGCTCGCGCAAGCCACGCCGCTGGTGCGGCTGGTGCGGGCCTGCGTGACCGACCCGGTTGACCGCGAGTTGCTCGAATTGATGACGGACGGCGTGCGCGAAACCGCCGCCTACGCCGCCGTGCTCGGCATCGCAAATCGCCCGGCGCGCGCGCAGGAAAAGCTCGTCAAGCGGCACAAGGACCGGTTGAAGAAAATGTTGCGCCGCGCCTGGCAGCGGCACAACAAACAGCGCCGATGAATACTGACGAACAATCCATTCAACTGCTCACCGCGCTCGCCGCGCGCTTGCGCGACGATCCCGTATTTATGGCGCACACGCTCGCCCGCTACCAACAGCAGCGCGGGTTGGATGACAGGAAACTGGCAGCAGAGTTAGGCGCGTTGCCGGAGATGGTGCTGCGACTCGCGCTGTGCCGCCGTCCGGTGACAGGCGCTCCCGATTTCGCCGAGCAGGTGCGCGCGTTGGCCGATTTCGCGTTGCTGGACGAAACGCGCTTGGCGCGCGTGATGCGGCGCGTTGATGAATTGAATGAAGCCAAGGCGCTGCCGCGCAACTTCCGGGCGCATTGGCTGGCAGGCGCCCGCGCGGCCTGGGCCGCACTCGCCCCCGCGCGTGTTCCGTTGTTGGCAGGCGCTGTCGGCCTGATCTTTTTCGTCGTGACTGGCGCGCTGCTCTGGCGCGCTTACCACTGGCCGCCAACTCAGAACAGCGCGCAACAGCGTCCGCAACCGGCGGCTACGTCAAGCATGGCGACGACCTCAGTTACTCCCGCGCCCCACGACAGCACGCCGCCGAGCGGCACTCACGCAAGCACCGCCGCACCTCTGCCGGAGATCATGACTGTCAAAATTGACCTTGAAGACTATCCCAGCTTGCGCGCAGCGGAAGCCGTCAGCAACGAAGCTACAAAAGTCATTCATCTTCCGGCAGCGCGCGCTCGATTGGTGCTCCGCCTGCCGGAGAACAGCGCGCGTGGTTGGTACCGGGTCAGGCTGTTGGGCGACTCCGGCAAAACGGTAGGCACAGCGAAAGCCATGAGCATTGATGGCAAAAGTCTGTCTGTGCCGCTCGATCTGCGCGGGTTGCGCGCCGCCAAATATCTTTTGCGGCTCACACACGCCGATGAACCACCGGCAGATTATCCGGCCAGCATTAATCGTTTGAGTGGCCGTCGGAAAAACCAAGGAGATGCTCAATGATACTGTGCACTCAATGCGGAAATGCGAATGACGATGCCAGCCAGTTTTGCCTCCACTGCGGTGATGCGATAAGCGCAGCCAGCGAGTCAGTAGAACAACAACGACGCATGGTTGAACAAGCGAATTTGGCGCGCCTGGCCGCCAGTACGTGTCCGAATTGTAGCGCCGCAATGGCTGTTGTCATCAAACGCTCTGGCCTGGGACTGGCGCTAGTGATTCTCGGCGTCGCACTGACGCCGTTCCTGATCGGCATTCCGCTCTTCATCGCCGGGTATATGTTGAGGTTTGGCGGCAAGGGGCGGGCTTGTTATCGCTGCCCACGCTGCAACTACTCAAGCGCATAGTCAGTGCTCTAAGTGGATACTCTTCAGCGGAGGTGTAGCCGTGACCAAAGCAACCAACAATTGTTACCTGTGCCGACGAATCGCCCCGCGTGGCGTGGGCTGCCTGGTTAGCCTGCTGCTCATAGCGTGTTCAAGCAGCGCGGCGCAAAGCAACCAGGAAGTTCGCGTGCTGGAGCCTGACCAGCCAATCGAACGCGCGCTTGCAGGCGTCGAGAGTCATTTTTACCGGCTGACGCTTGCCGCCGGTCAGAGCATGCAAGTGACGGTCGAACAACCCAGCATCAATGCGCGGCTGCGGCTGTTTGGGCCGGATGACAAGCTGCTCGTTGAGTCCAGTTCGTGGTGGGAAGGATTGCGGCGGTTGTGGTGGGTCGCGGAGACGAACGGCGCATACCGGTTGGAGATTCTCTCGGCCAACCCGCACAACGCGACCAGACTTTATCGCGTCAGCCTCGAAGAGTTGCGGCCCGCCGGCCCGCCGGAGCGGCTCCGCGTCGCCGCGCAGCAGGCTTTTTATGAAGCGCGCGAGTTGCAATCCATAGATGAGGTCCAGTCGCGATTCAACGCCATTCCGAAATTTCAGCAAGCGCTGCAACTGTGGCGCGCGTTCGGCGATCAACGCCAGGAAGCACGGGTGCTGCTGGAAATCACCATCAACTACGCCGAACTCAGTGAATACCAGCAGGCGCTTGATTATGGTCAACAGGCCTTGCGCTTGCGGCAAACGGCGGCGGATCGCAGATGGGAAGCGACGCTGCTCAACACTGTGGGCGAGGCCTATCAATATCTTGGTGAGTATGAGCAGGCGCGCGCCAGCTTTGAGCAGGCGCTGCCGCTCTGGCGCGCGCTCGGGCATCGTCCGGGGGAAGCCTGGACGCTCAACGATCTAGGTTCGGCTTACCACGCCGTGGGCGCGCGCCAGCAGGCGTTCGATTACTATCAGCAAGCGCTCAGCGTCTATCAGGCAGCGGGCGAGGCCGACGGACAAGCCCTCGAACTCACGCGGCTGGGCGCGTTTTACGCTGCGCTCGGCGAGCCGGAGAAAGCGCGCGAAGCTCTTCTGCAAGCCTTGCAGTTCTGGCAAGTGCAGTTCTCGCGCGGCTACCCCGACTCCAGACAGGCGCGCACGCTGCATTATCTCGGCGACGTGTCCGCCGCCAGCGCTGAGCACGCGGCGGCGCTGGAGTATTACAACCAGGCGTTGCAACGCTGGCGCACGATTGGCGACCGGTATTGGGAGAGCATCACGCTCCACAGCATGGGCCAGACCGCCGCGGCAGCGAGCGACGCCGAGCGCGCATTCGATTGCTTCAACCAGGCGCTGGCGCTACGCCGCGACATCGGCGACCGGCGCGGGCAAGCCGCCACGCTCACCCAACTGGGCGCGCTCCATTACGCGGCGGGCGCTGGCGCTGCGGCGCTCGATCATTTCCACGAGGCGCTGACCTTGCGCCGCGCCATCGGTGATCGTGAAGGCACGGCGGATACGCTTTATCACCTCGCCCGCGTGGCGCGTGAACGTGACGCTTTAGACGAGGCGCGCGCGCAGATCGAAGCGGCGCTCAGCGCGGTTGAGCAGGTGCGCGCCAACTTCATCAGCCAGGAACTGCGCGCTGCTTATTTCGCCACCGTGCGCGCCTACTACGAGTTTTACCTTGACCTGCTGATGCAATTGCACGAGCGCCGCCCGGCGGAAGGCTTCGCCGCGCAGGCCCTGCAAGCCAGCGAGCAGGCGCGCGCGCGCAGCCTGTTGGAACTGCTGGCCGAAGCCGGGGCCGAGATTCGTCAAGACGCCGACCCACAGCTTGTCGCCCGCGCCCGCGCCGTCGAACAACGCCTCAACGCCGCCGCGCAGCGCCTGAACCTGCCCGGCAACAAACTCACGCCCGCGCAAATCGCCGCGCTGGAGCGCGAGCTCACGGCGCTCTCCGACGAGCATCAGCAAATCGAAGCGCAACTCCGCGCGGCCAGCTCCCGTTACGCCGCGCTCACCCAGCCGCAACCGCTCAAGCCGGCGGAGATTCAGCAACTGCTCGACCCCGACACGCTGCTGCTCGAATACGCGCTCGGGGCGGAGCGCAGTTTCTTGTGGGCGGTGACGGCGACGACGCTCGACAGCTTTGAACTGCCCAAGCGCACCGCGATCGAAGCCGCCGCCCAGCGCGTCTATCAATTGCTGACCGCGCGCAATCAACGTCCGCCCGGTGAAACCGCCACCCAATGGCGCGCGCGCGTGCGGCAGGCCGACGCCGCGTATCGCGTGGCGGCGGCGGCGTTGAGTCAAATGCTGCTCGGCCCGGTCGCCGCGCAATGGGGCAACAACCGGCTGCTCATCGTCGCGCAAGGCAGCTTGCAGTTCATTCCCTTCGCGGCGCTGCCCGCGCCTGAAATGGAGAGACAGCGAGACGGGGAGACGGGGAGACAAAAAGCTGCTCGCCGCGCCGCCACGCCGCTGATCGTCAATCACGAAGTCGTCAACCTGCCCTCGGCTTCCGTGCTCGCCGTCTTGCGCCGCGAGACGGCCACGCGCCCACCCGCATCCAGGACGCTCGCCGTGCTGGCCGATCCGGTCTTCAGCGCCGACGATGAGCGCGTGCACGCAGACGTCCGTGCGCCGACTGAAAAGCCAGCGTCGCCGGGCCGCGACCGGCTGCGCGATGTCGAGCGAGCCTGGGAGGATGTCAGCGGCGGCGGCGGCGGCCCCACGCGCCTGGCGCGGCTCTCCGGCACGGGCTGGGAAGCCGAGCAGATTCTGGCGCGCGTGCCCGCCGGGCAGCGGCTCAAGGCGCTCGGTTTCGACGCCAGCCGCGCCGCCGCCACCGCTCCGGCGCTCAGCCAATACCGCTTCGTCCACTTCGCCACGCACGCTTTGATTGACAACGTGCATCCCGAACTTTCGGGCATCGTCCTCTCGCTGGTGGATGAACAGGGCCGCGCGCAGGACGGCTTCCTGCGCGCGCACGAAATCTTCAACCTCAAATTCAACGCCGAACTGGTCGTGCTCAGCGCCTGCCGCACGGGCCTCGGCAAAGAGATCAAAGGCGAAGGCAGCATCGGCCTGACACGCAGTTTTATGTACGCGGGCGCGCCGCGCGTAGTCGTCAGCCTGTGGTCGGTGCGGGATAAAGAAGCGGCGGAGTTGATGGTGCGGTTTTACAAACGATTGCTGGGGCCGGAACGAATGTCGCCCGCGGCGGCCTTGCGCGCGGCGCAGGTCGAGCTGTGGCGGGGGCAGCAGTGGCAGTCGCCTTATTACTGGGCGGCGTTCGTGCTGCAAGGCGAGTGGAAGTAGCTGTCAGTCTTTACTTGGTCAACAGAAAGGAGCGATGAAATGAGCAAGGTCACGATGCTTGTCATGTGGTTGTGCTGGCTGTTTACGCCAGTGCAAGGACAAAACTTTTCGAGCGGATCAACCGGGGCGGATGGCGCGCTGGACCTCACATCCGGCAGCCGCGAGGTTGAATTGCCGGAGTCAGGCATTTTGAACTACACGACCATCAACGTCCCGTCGGGAAGGTCGCTGACGTTCAAAGGCAACTTGAAGAACACGCCAGTCATTTTGCTGGCGCAGGGAAACGTCACTATCACCGGCTCGATCAGCGTCTCTGCGCGAAATCCAAACACTGGTCCAACTATTCCGGGTCCCGGAGGTTTTTTCGGCGGAGCAGCCGGACAAAACGGATTCGGGCCAGGTGGCGGGCAGGTCAATGGCACTGACAGGCACGGAAGATGGGTAGGTCCGCTTTCGCTCGTGCCAATCATTGGTGGGTCGAGTGGCGCGGGATCTACCGGCAGCAGTGGCGCAAGTGGCGGTGGGGCTATCGTCATTGCTTCTTCAACCAGCATCACCATCAGCGGGGGCATTTCTGCGAATGGATTTTCTTTTCTGGCAGGCACAACCCCAGGCCCAGGCGCAGGCTCAGGAGGTGCAATCCGTCTCGTGGCGAACACAGTCAGTGTGAGCGGCGATCTCAATGCGCGCGGCGGCAGTAGCACTTGCAATTGCCACGGCGTCATCCGCATCGAGACGCGGCAAGGCGGCGCTTCTTTCACCGGCAATGCCACGCCGCCTGCTGTGATCGCTTCGATCAACCCGGTCATCGTTCCGAATGCGGCCACGCCCGCTCTGACCATCGTCTCCATCGGCGGCTATCCGGTGACGCCTTACTCCGGCAGTCGCCCGGACGCGGTTGATCTGCTCTTGCCAAATCAACTGACCGATCCGCTCAGCATGGTTGTGCAGGCGAGCAACATCGCGGTGGGCACGCAGGTCAGGATGAACATCAGCGGCGTTGGCAGCTACACGCCCGGCACGCTCAGCGGCACGCTGCCCTCGTCTACGGCCACGCTGACCATCGCCGGATTGAATCGCAACGCGGCCACCTATCTGTTCGTCTACGCGACCTTCGGCGTCCCAGCGAGCACGGCGAGTTACAACCCGCCCGGCCCGGATCAAGTCGCACAGGTGCGCTTGGAAGCTGCGCCGGGCGCGCCATCGAAGTTCGTCTTTCTCCGCCACGATGGGAGCGAGATTGATCCGCGGCGCGTGCCATCGTCGTTGCTGCAACAGTTTGAACCATAGCCCCAGGAGTCATTATGCATGGCCTAACCGCTCCTCGTTTGAGCGCCAGTATGCTGCTGGCTTTGATTCTCGTGTGTCTGTCGGCGCCTGCTGCCTTAGCGCAACAGAGTCAAGGCACGGCCCCGAATCAACCCGCAGCACCAGACCAGACCTCCGGCTTTGCCGGCGTCGGCGTCGGTCTTGCGTTTCAGGAAACCGGCCAGACGGCAGCCGCGCGCGGCGTGGGCCTGGCGTTTCAAACTGCGCTGCCGGGCGCTAGTCAGAGCGTCGCGCTGCGCTTTGGCAATACTGGTGGCGAGGCGCTTTCCATCACGAACGTCCGCGCGCGGCAACTCGCTGATGGCAGCAAATTGGTCGAGGTGCTTTATGACTTGAATGGCGCGCCTGCCGCGGGTGTGGACGTCTTCGTCGTCTTCTCCGACAACGGCGGCAGCACTTATACAATTGCGCCAATCGTGGGCAGTCTGAGCGGCGCGGTCGGCGCAGGCATCAAGAATGGCGGCGACCGGCGCATTCTTTGGACAGCGTCGCAGAATCTGCCCGCCGAGACTTTCAAGACCAACTTTCAGGCGCGCGTGATCGTCAACAGCTTTTTCTCCGGCGTCTCCAATCTCTTCCCGGTGGATTTGCGTTCCAACTCGGCTGTGCCTATCGCGGCCTTCAGCTTCACGCCGAGCGCTCCGGCCATAGGCCAGACGGTCAAGTTCAATGACTTTTCGAGCGGACGCCCGACCGCGTGGGCGTGGGATTTCGACGCTGACGGCAGGCCTGACTCCAACTCGCAGCACCCGAGTTATGTCTTCACGCGGCCCGGCTCCTATCACGTGACGCTCACAGTCAGCAATGCTTATGGCTCGGCCAGCCTGACGCAGATCGTGCGTGTCAGCGCGAACGACAGCCTGCCGTTTGTGAGCGGCGTGGTGCGCTCTTATCCGGGCTTCTTCCTCGAAGGCAGCAACGTGGAGCTGCGTTTGGATGTCAGCGTGGATTGGCAGGGTGCGCCGGGCAAAGCCAGTTTCTCGGTCAATGGCGGCGCGGCGCTGGAGGAACGCGGGACGCTGGCCGGCGCGGCGCACACCTTCAAAATCGGGCGGGACATTCCAGCGCGTCTGAGCGGGACTGAGATCAAAATCACCGCGACCAATGGAGCCGGGCGTGTCGGCCCTGAGTGGCTGGAGAAGGTCTATGTCTTTCCTTTTCCCATCTGGCTGGCAGTCGGGTATCAACAAGACCCCTCCAGCGTCAAGTTCACCGCTGGCAATGGCGAGGTGAGTGCCAGCCTCCACAAAGATTTTCCGACGCCGCACCTGGCGCAAGACGGCCCGCTTGAGATTCCCGATTGGGTGCCTTACATCGGCGGGAGATTCGGTCTGCTCGAAACCTTCGCGCAAATCAAGGGCAACGTGTCGAGCACCGGCGCCGGCAGTCTGCAACTTTCCGGTCAGACGGGATTCACGGCGGGCGGCAAATCAATCAGCGGCACTGCCCCTGGCAGCGGCTACTTTTCGTCTCGGCCCGCCGAATGGGTTGGAGCTAACGGGGGCATCATTCAAGCTGGGCTTGACCGCCGAGATCAGCAAAGAGATTGGCCTCATTGACGCGGTTCCACCGCTGCAAGCGCTGGCGGGAATCAAACCGTTCAAGTGGTTGAACCAGCGCGCAAAGCTGACAGGCACGATCACCCCGCAACTTTCTTTCGACGCGAGTTTCGCGCAGCAAGGCGGTGAGTTGCGCTTCCGCGATGGCGCCGGCAAATTGGAAGTGGGGCTGAATGCCAAGTTGGCCTTCAAACCGCTTCCCCGGATTACCGCTGAAGCCAAGTTGGGTGGAACCGGTTCATTCACGCTCGGCGTTCCGGAGCCGCTGGTGCGTGAGCTACAAGTTGGCCTTGAAGCTTCGGCGCGCATCACCTTCGATTACATATTCGGCCTTGGCGGGAGCATCACAAAAAGATACGCAGCGCGCTGCGTTTGGCCGGTGACTGATGGGCAGCTTTGCCGGCGCAGCGATGATTCATCGAATTTCGCCGAGGACTCGTTTGACCTGACGCCGGATCGGCTGCCTGTCTCGCTCATTCAACCCGACTACGAACGCTTCGGCGCATACTCATTCTTCCAGCCCACGCCGCTGCTGAAAATCGCCAGCGCCGCGACACCGGTTTCAGCCCAGGAAACGACGCTCGTGCAAAACATCTTCCCCGGCGCGGTGCCCGCTATCACGCCGGCGGGCAATGGTCAGATTGTGCTCTGGGAGCAACAAGACACTTCGCTGCCGGTGCTGCAATCCACCGACATCGCCTGGTCATACAACGACGGCAACGGCTGGAGCGCGCCCGCGCTGATTGCGCACGACACACAAACCGAACTCGCGCCCGTTGGCGGCACGGATCAAAACGGCAAAGTGGTCGCCGCGTGGCTGCGGATCAAAGACCCGGTCTTCGCCACGCCGCTCAACACGGTCGCTGACCTGCCGCTTTTCTACAACAAGCTCGAAGTGGTCAGCGCCAGCTTCGATCCGCTGAGCCGAAGCTGGGGACCGGTGCGGCAACTGACCGATGACGCGGCGCTCGACACCAATCTGCGGATGTCGTCGGATGGCGCGGGACGTTTGCTGCTGACGTGGTTGTCGAATCCGCAGGGCGAATTCATTTCGACCGCGTCCAGTCCGGCGACGATCAAATTCAGTTTCTGGGACGGCGCGAATTGGAGCGCGCCTGCGGCAGTGGTGAATGGGTTGGTGGGCGTGAGCAGCCACGCCGCCGCAGTCAAGGGCACGAACGCTTTCATCATCGTGCCGCGCGAACCGAATCCCGATCTGCCCAGTGATGGCGTGCTTGAGCTTTACCGCTGGAATGGCGCGCAGTGGAGCGCGGCGACGAGCTTCGCTGCTGGCGGCGTGGAGAATCGGTCGCCTGCAGTCAGCTACGACGCGGCTGGGGAAGGGCATATCGTCTGGGTGCGCGGCGCTGATTTGGTTCACGCGACGCTCAGCCAGCCCGTGCCGGAGGTCGTCCGCGCGGGCAGCAACGGTCTGGGCTTTTACGATGCAAAGTTGCTCATCAATCCGCAGGGCAACCTGACGCTGGTCTGGCAGCAGGTGGCGGACAACGGCCCAGCCAACCTCTTCGCCGTCGTCTACGACGCCGCAGCCGGAACCTGGAGTGCCGACCGCCGGCTGACCGAGAGCGCGGCGTTGGCTTACGATTTCGCGGGCTATTACAACGCGGATGGTTTGTTGCGCGGCGTCTACTTGAGCACTGAGATTCGGCGCACGATGGCGACCGTGCTGTTTGGCGGCCAGCCGCAAACGATCTCGAATATCCCGGAGAACGGGCCAACTGAGTTGCGTGTGTTCGAGCACTCGCTGATCGTTGACCTGGCCGTGAGCGACAAGGATTTGACGCTCGACGCTCATGCCCCGCAGCCTGGCGAGGCGGTGACGGCGCTGCTCAATGTGCATAACGCCGGTGATTTTGCGGTCGGCAGCTTCAGCGTCAACCTTTACGCTGGCGGCGCTTGGCTGAGCACAGACCAGGTCGCAGGGCCGCTGGCGGCAGGCGGTTCTCGCATCGTGACATTTCACTTCACTTATCCGGCCGGTGGTGGTGATCTCGTCGCGGTCGTTGACGCGGACGAGGTAATTACAGAGTTCTCCGAAGCCAACAATCGCGCGGCGCTTTATTTGACCAACACGGCTCCGCAAGCACGCCTTGCGACGAATGTGACTGGCGGACTCGCGCCGCTCACCGTCGCGTTTGATGCGTCGGGAAGTTTCGATGCGGAAGGCGAGGCCTTATCGTTCAGTTGGGCTTTTGCCGATGGTAGTCCGAGCGCCAGTGGAATGCGCCTGTCACACATCTTCACACAGCCGGGCAGCTATCCCGTGACTGTCACAGTGACTGATGCGCGAGGGGCGGTCGGAATCGTGATCGTCACGATCAACGTCGTTGTGTCGCGACCTGTAACGACCGTCTCCGCCGCCAGCTACAACGCGGTCTTAGCGCCGGAAATAATCGTTGCCGCTTTTGGCTCCGCACTGGCGAATACGACTAAGGCGGTGGAAGAAACGCCGCTACCAATCGTGCTCGATGGCGTTTCGGTCAGGGTGCGCGACAGCGCTGGCACAGAAAGACTCGCCCAACTCTTCTTTATCTCACCGACGCAAATTAACCATCAAATTCCCGCGGGCACGGCCACCGGCGCAGCTACAATCACCATTAGCAACGGCGACGTAGCGATAGCCACCGGTACGGCACAAATCGCTGCCGTTGCGCCGGGGTTGTTCACCGCCGATGCCAGCGGACGCGGCATACCGGCGGCGGTTGTTTTGCGCATCAAGGCCAATGGGGCGCAAAGCTTCGAACCAGTCGCGCGCTTCGATCCCGCGCAAAACCGTTTGGTCGCCGTGCCGATTGATCTCGGCCCCGCCACGGAGCAGGTCTTTCTGCTCTTATTTGGCACGGGCATCCGCTTCAACAGCGGCTTGGCCGCCGTGACAAGCCGAATCGGCGGCGTCAATGCGGAGGTGACTTTTGCCGGAGCACAGGGGAGTTTGGTTGGGCTGGATCAAATCAACCAGCGGCTGCCGCGCAATCTGGCGGGGCGCGGCGAGGTGGAAATCGTGTTGACGGTGGACGGGCACCCGGCCAACACTGTGCGCGTCGGTATCAAATAAATTCCGAAAGGACGCGCTTATGAAACCCTTCCACCTGGCCCTGGCCGTGCTTGCGGCAGCCGTGTCGGCAATCCAAACGTCCGCCCAAATTCCCAACATCGGCCCGGTCGGCGAAATCAAACGCGAACAGACCGGCTTTCAATTCACCGAAGGCCCCGCCAGCGATTTGCAGGGCAACGTCTATTTCAGCGACGTGCAGCGCAACCGCATCCACAAAATTGACACGCAGGGCGTGCTGACGACCTTTCTGGAAAACCAGCCCAGCGTCAACGGTCTGATGTTCGATCCGCGCGGACGGCTGATCGCCTGCCAGAGCGGGCGCATCGTGGCGATTGACCCGGCCACGCAGGAAGTCAGCGTGCTCGCCAGCCAGTTCGAGAACACCAATTTTCAAGGCCCCAACGACCTGGCCGTAGACCGGCAGGGCAACGTCTATTTCAGCGACCGCACGGCTGGCCCGGTTTATTTCATCGCCGCCGACCGCACGGTCAAACGGCTCTTCAACAATCTGGCGCAACCCAACGGCGTGCTGCTCTCGACCGATGAAAAGACGCTGTATGTGCTCTACAACCAGCCGACGCTAGCCGCGTTTCCCATTACCGCGCCCGGCCAGTTGGGCGAACCGAAAATGATTTCCTTGCAGGGCACAGGCGGCGGCGATGGGATGACGCTGGACACACAAGGCAACTTGTATGTCACGCGGCCCAACAGCAACGGCGTGCAAGTGCTCAAACCGACCGGCGAATCGCTGGGCCTGTTGACCTTTTCAGAAGCGCCGTCGAATTGCACCTTTGGCGGGCCGGATATGAAAACGCTCTTTGTCACGGCGCGCACGTCGGTTTATACGGCGCGCATGCAAACCATCGGGCATCGTTTGATCGGCAACACGGCCTCCCTTTCCGCCGCCAGCTTTGCCGCCGGAGCGCCGCTCGCGCGCGATTCGATTGTCTCGCTCTTTGGCAACGGTCTAGCGGCCACGACGCAAGCGGCCTCGTCACTACCCTTGCCGACGACGCTGGCAGGCACAGCAATAAAAGTTGTTGACAGCACCAACACCGAACGCACAGCGGCGCTCTTTTTCGTATCGCCCACGCAAATCAACTATCACTTGCCGCTCGCGCTGGCGGACGGGGCGGCGACGGTCGTGGTGACGGCTGGCAATGGTTCGATCTTCACGGAGAGTGTCCGCCTGGCCGCGACCGCGCCGGGTTTGTTCAGCGTCAATGCCAATGGGCAAGGGCCAGCGGCGGCGCTGGCCTTGCGCGTGCTGGCGGATAACACACAACGCTATGAGCCGGTCGCGCGTTTTGACCAGACGCTGAACCGCTGGATTACGATCCCGCTCGAATTCGGCGCGGGCGAGCAGCTTTTTCTCATTCTGTATGGCACCGGCGTGCGCAATCTGGGCGCGTCATCCAATGCGACCGTGACCGTTGGCGGAACGGTGGCGAACGTTAGTTTCGCCGGTGCCCAGGGTGATTTGATTGGCGTGGATCAACTCAACGTCGTCTTGCCGCGCGCCTTAACGGGGCGCGGTGAAGTGGATGTCGTGCTGACCGTTGGCGCACAGACGTCCAACGCGGTCAAAATCAATTTCAAATAACGGCGTGTTGCCAAAACTCTTGAAGCTATTCCAAGAACCTCCATCATCATTCTGGCGTTGAACCATTAGCTGCGGATGAACGACCTCTGGCAAAGCTTGATGAACAAAACAACTGACTGACAATCTATTCAAGCTGCGCCCGTATTGCTCAACAATCAACCTGAACCGTCTAAACTCAACAGGAGAACTTTATGCCTTACCCAAATTCCGCACCTTCGCGCCCGCTGCTGTGGCTGGCTGCCCTGCTCGGCTGCCTGCTCATCGGCAGCGCGGCGTCTGCGCAACAACCGCTCGGCACTATCGCGGGCACTGTCACCGACCCGTCGGGCGCGGTCGTCAAAGGCGCCACCGTCACCGCGACTTCCCTGGCGACGGGCGCGTCGCGCGTCACCACCACCAACGAGCAGGGCTATTTCATACTGCCCACCTTGCAAGCCGGTGAATACAAACTGAACATCACACAGACCGGCTTCGCCAGTTTTCTGGTTGACCGGATGGCCGTCGCTGTCGGCCAAACCGCCAACGTCGAGGCGCAACTAAAAGTCGCCAATGCCAATGAAACCGTGCAGGTCAGCGGCGCTGATGCCGCCGCTGCCGTCGAATTGCAGCAGGCCACCATTGGCGGCGTCGTCAATACGCGCCAGATCGAACAACTGCCGCTCAATGGGCGCAATTACTTGGAACTGGCGCGGCTGCAACCTGGCGTCGAGATTCAGGAGGGTCGCGCCTTCGATCCGACCAAGAGCCGTTACACCGGCGTTTCCATCGGCAGCCGCAGCGGTCGCGAAGCCCGCATCACGATTGACGGCGTGGACGCGGTGGACGAACACGTCGGCACCACGACGTTGAACATCTCGCAGGAGACGATTCAGGAATTCCAGATTTCGACTTCTTCGTCGGACACGTCTGCCGGGATCAGCGCGACCGGCGCGATCAACGTCATCACCAAACGCGGCAGCAACCAATTTCACGGCGGCGGCTTTTTCTTTGGCCGCAACAACGATTTCGCCGCGCGCCCGAATTTCTCGGCGACCAAGCCGGAATTCAGCCGCAAGCAATACGGTTTCAGCATCGGCGGCCCGGCTATCAAAGACCGGCTCTTCTGGTTCGGCAACTACGAAAAGACCAAAGAGGATTCGGCGATCAGCATCAACACGCCGTACTTCCCCAGCCTGACGACCTTCGCCGCGCCGTTCGATGAGAATTCCAGCAACGTGCGGCTGGACGGGCGCATTTCGCAAAACCACGATGGCTTCGTGCGCTGGACACGCAACGAAAATTCCAGCTTCGGCGGCTTCGGCGGCAACCGCTTGCCGTCGAGCGGCAATTTCAATACGAACATCACGCATCAATTCGTCATCGGGCTGGATTCGGTGTTGACGCAACATTTGACCAACGCCTTCCGCGTGGCGGGCACCGATTTCAAAAATCGCGTGCTGCGGCCCACGGCGGAAGCCCAAGCTGTGGGCATCGCCGGACTGGAAAACATTCGCATTGTCACCGATGACGGTTTGCTCATCACCGGCCCCGACAGCATCACGCCGCAATCCACCTTCGAGCGCTTCTATCAATTCCGCGACGATCTGACGTTTGTGGGCGGACGGCACACCTTGCGCGGCGGCGTGGATGCCGTGAAGTACCGCGTCACGGTACTCAACTTCGTCAACGGCTTCCCGCAGTTCAACGTGATCTCGCCCGCTTCGCGCAATCCGGCGGACATCGTCAACCAGACGTTCATCAACACCACGCTGGGCAACAAGAAAGGCATCCGCATTCCCGGCACGCCCGACAATGCCCATCGCAACACGCGCACTTCGTTTTACGGCGAAGATAGCTGGCGCGTCGCCACTAACCTGACGCTCAATTTCGGCGCGCGTTACCAAATAGATACGCATCCGCTCAACAACGATCTGCAAAAGCCCACGCTGGTCGGCCCCGTCCTGCCCGCCGGACGCGCGGACACGCCGATTGACAAGAATAATTTCGCGCCGACCTTCGGCCTGGCCTGGGATCCGTTTAAGAACGGCAAGACTTCGATCCGGCTGGGCGGCGGCATCTACTACACGCTGCGCATCAGCAACCTCGTGACCAACGAACGCGCCTCTATCGCGCCCTTCAATTCGGGCAACGATACGATCACGTTGACGGCGGGCACGACCAGCGGCGCGGTGGATTTCAACCGCGACGGTGTGGCCGATTTCAACTTCAACCCGATTCTGGTAAACGGCACCAAGCTCAAAGACGCGATTCCGGTCATTCTGGCCGGGCAGCAGGTTTACGTCTCCGCCCCGGCCAGTTCGACGCCGACGCTGGACATCACACGCACGGGCACGCTGATCACCAACGATCTGAAGACGCCCTATTCGCAGCAGTTCAATTTCGGCGTGCAACGCGAGTTGCCCATGAATGCGGTGCTCGACGCCAATTTCATTTACAGCCGCACGGTGCATGAATTCATGCGCGATGTGGACATTGCCAATTTCTTCCCCGGCAACGGCGCGCCGATCATCCTCGGCGATGGCCGCGCGCCGACGGCGGGCATCACGTTGATCACGTCGGATGGTTTCTCGCGCTATCGCGCCTTCACGCTCAAGGTGGACAAGCGGTTTGCGCACCGTTACCAATTGACCGGCAGCTATGCGCTGTCGAAATTGGAAACTTCGACAGCGGATGGTTTGGGCTTGGGCGGCGGCGCGCTGGTCAATCGTAATCCGAAAGCCAACTTCGGCATCGGCCCACTGGATCGCACGCACCGGCTGACCATGAACGGCATCGTCGAATTGCCCAAGGGCTTCCGTCTCTCGATGATTTCGACCTGGAACAGCGCGGTGCCTATGACGGCGCTGGTCGGTTCGGCGGACGTCAACGGCGACGGCATCAACGGCGATTTGGTGACCGGCACGCGGCGCGGCGATGTCGGGCGCAGGATTGATTCGGTCGCCAAGCTGAACGATGCGATTCACGCCTACAACCAGCAATTCGCGGGCAAGCGCAACCCGCGCAACCAGGTGCTGCCATTCGTGCCGGACGTAGCCGACAACATCAAGTTCGGCGATTCCTTCATCTCGCAGGACGTGCAGTTGTCTTATGTCTTGAAGCTGAAAGACCGCGTCAAGATCGAAGCGACGGCGCAACTCTTCAACGCCTTCAACGTGTCGAATCTGGTCGGCGCGGCGGGTCTGCCTGCCAGTAACTACAACGGCACGCTGACGACCATTGCGGCCTTGCCGACGGGTTTCAGCGTCAATGCGGCGGGCGCATTGGTGGACGCCAGCGGCGGGCGTGTGATCGCGGGCGTCTCGCGGTTGCCCACCGGTGCACTCATCACCAGCGGCTTTGGCAGCGCCAGCGCCGTGCGGCCCTCGATCCCGTCGGGCACGGGGTTGCCGCGCGCGGCGCAATTTGGCGTGCGGCTGAGTTTCTAAAGACAGAATGCTGCCACAGAGACACAGAGCCACGGAGAAAAGAGCAGGAGAGGCGTTAATCCTTCTCGCTCATTTTCCTCTGTGCCTCTGTGTCTCTGTGGCAAACCAAACGAAAAGCAAACGGCCCCGGCTCTCACACGAGAACCGGGGCCGTTTGCTTTTTGCGGTGTTCAGCCATTTCAGTTACAGCCAAACACATCGTTGCCATTGAACCGATCCAAGAGCGCTGCTAATGGGGCGAAATCCGCCGCGCGATTTTGGGTCGCCACGAATTGCGCTTGCATAAACAGGTCTTTGACCATCAAGGCAGGCGTCAGTGTGAATCCATTCGAAAGCTGCACCGGCGCAAAGTTAATGCCGTAACAACTCAGATTCGTCCACAGCACATTGGCGTTGACCACCGAGCCCTGGCCGCCCGCCAGAATCAGGTTGAGTTGCGCCGCCACATACTCCTGGTTGAAGCGTTGCGAGGCGGTCAAACTGAAGCCGGTGGGATTGCCTTGCAAGGCGCGCAGAATCGTCTGGAGGTTGTCGGTGCTGACCGACAGGTTGCCGTTGACGCCGCTGATCAACACGTTGCCTTGCGGAATGCGGCGCGGATTGAGCAGCCACCATTGCGGTGAACGCCAGCAGAAGGTGTCGCATTTGACCGGCGCTGGCGCTCCCACCGTCACCGTGAAGCTGCACGTGGCCGCCCCACAACTGCCATTCGCCGTGCAGGTCACGGTCGTCGTGCCCACCGGGAACGTCGTGCCCGACGCCGGCGCGCATGTCACCGCCGTGCCTGTGGGCGTGACGGTCGGCGCGCTGTATGTAACCGTGACCCCGCTGGCACTGGTTGCCGTGGTTGTGATGTTCGTCGGGCAGGTCAGCGTCACATTCGGCGTGGCCGTCACCGTGAAGCTGCACGAGGTTGCGCCCGGGGCAGTGCAATTTACTGTGGTCACACCTGTCGGGAAACTTGAACCCGACGCGGGTGTACAAGTCGCTCCCGTAGGCGTCGCATAGGTCACCGTCGCCGAGGTGCTGCCCGCAGGCGGGCAAACCGTCTGATTCGCCGGACAGACAAGTTGCTGTTGCACAGGACAGACAGGACAAGCCTCCTGACAAACCAGCCCCGTCGGGAAACCGCCCGTCAACCCGCCCAGCAAACCCGTGCCTGTCAGTGCGCGGTCACCCGCCTGTTCCATGCGCTTGAGCACGAAATCGGTAAAGACCAGCGCGCTCGCGCCGAGGTCGCCGCCGCGCGCGAGCGTCGCGCCGAATTGGAAGCAATCGTTCAGCGACGACCCCGCCGCCGGATCGAAGGCCAGCACCAGCAAGTCGGAACGGTTTCCCGCCGCGCCTGACGCCACGTTGAGTGAAATCAATTCGCCTGCCTGAATGCGGCCTTGCTGCGCCAGACGATCATTGCGAAAGAGCGCGCCGTTCGGAGGCAATGTCGTCAGGCGCACACCGCCGCTCTCGTGCGTGAAGACGGCCAGATTAATCACGCCCGTGCCATCCGGCTTTTGCACAAAGAAGGTCACGGTATCGCCCACGGTGGAACCAGCGCTGGCGAGTTCAAAGCCGATGTCCCAAATACTGTCCAGACAAGAAACGAACGTCACACTGCCATTGGGGGCGGCAAAACTCAGCCCGGACAAGCTTGTCCCGGCAAACCCGCCGATGCCTGCCGCGTCGCCGCCAAAATTCGCCGCATTGACGACGAAACTGCTCAGGCCCAGCACCGGCGTCACCGACGGCAGCGTCAGCGTGAAGGGTTGCGCCAATAGAAAGTGATCGCCGCCGGGTAAGCCCGCCGTAGTGGTAAACCCATGCGTCGTCGCGGGAACATTGAGTTGCGGGCATGAGCTTTGCGCGCTTACATGCCCTTGCAAAACCGCAGCGGAATCGGAAATGAGCAACAGCAGGCAAAGCAGTAAACAGCCGGCCAAACTGGCCTGGCTAACCTTCGTCGTCAATATTTGTTTCTTGGGCATACGACCCTCCTTCGGGTAGGGCAACCCCAGCGCGCACCGGGTGGGTTGACGCTGTGTTGCGGGCGTTCATTAAATTGCGGTAGCGGGTCAATGGGGAGCGAGCCACGCCGCAGATCAACGCCGACCGACGCAGATCAATTGAATTGGCTAACAGGACTGATCCGCGTTTTCCAGCGTTCATCCGCGGCAAGACCTCTCCTCTTTGAGCCACTACCAAATTGCGTCTGATCGGCAGACACGCTGTTGTGATCGAGAACAGGTGGCAAAAGCTATCGTCCAGGGAACGCGTCACATTTGCGACTCGCGCTGCCCACAGCAAGCGATATTCCTTAGTACTGTCCGCCATAAATCCTTTGAGGGTTGTCCGTCATGTTTTCGCCGCGATAGCGGCGGCTGACTTTAGCCGTGGGTGCAACCCACGGAGCGCGCAGTTGAGATTCCCGCGTCGCGTCGGCGACGCTTGAATTCAGGCATCGCTGACGCGACGCGAAAACCATTGTTGTCCTTCCCGGCGTTGAAAACGCCGGGCTAAAGTCAGCCGCCGCTATCGCGGCGAAGAGTTAGCGATTGCCCCCTCAACGAATTTACGACGGGGGTAGTGGTAAAAATGTAATGCTCGTCCGTTTTTGTCGCGTAGCGACAAGGTGAATTTAGCCGTGGTTTTCAAACCACGGTAGTCGGACGAAGCAGTATCGCGTCGCGTAGCGACGGTTGAAACGTTCCGGCAATGACCTCAGTTTCAACCGTCGCTACGCGACGCGGGCACTATGGACGATGCTACCCGGCGTTGAAACGCCGGGCTAAATTCAGGTCGCCGCTACGCGGCTGCAAAAATGCAGCATTACATTTTTACCACTACCACGGCGGGTAGTACTTAGGAGTGGCACGGAATGAATGCAATAGCAGTGCGCTGAACACTGTTTCTAGCGGGCTGCGGGGAAAGCGCCGGAAACTTCCCAGGAGTGAAGAGAGCCAAAAAAAGGCCTCGGCTTCCACGTGGGAGCCGAGGCCAGCCATTAACGTTGGAGGTCAACGTTTCAATTACAACCGAACAGGTCGTTGCCGTTGAACAGATCCAACAGCGTCGCCAGCGCCGCAAAATCCGCCGCGCGATTTTGCATGACGGCGAATTGGGCTTGCATAAACAAGTCCTTGACCATCGAATCGCGCGACAGCACGAAGCCGTTTGAGAGTTGCACCGGCGCAAAGCTGATGTTGTAACAGCTCAGATTGGCCCACTGCACATTGGCGTTGACCACCGAACCACCACCGCCAGCCGCCAACAGGTTCAGTTGCGCCGCCACATATTCCTGATTGAACTGTTGCAATGGCGTCAACCCAAACCCAGTCGGATTCCCTTGCAAGGCTTGTTGAATCGCGTTGACATTGTCGGTGCTGACGGACTGATTGCCGTTGACACCGCTGATCAACACATTGCCTTGTGGAATGCGGCGCGGGTTGAGCTGCCACCATTGCGGCGCATGCCAGCAGAAGGTGTCGCATTTGATCGGCTGTACCGTGACCGTGAAGCTGCACGTTGCCGTGCCGCATTCATTCGTCGCCGTGCATGTCACCGTCGTGACGCCAATCGGGAACGACGTACCCGAAGCCGGAGTGCAAACCACCGGCGTGCCCGCCGGTGTCACGCTCGGTGCGGGATAGCTGACCGGCGTGCCAACACCGCCCGGCCCGGCGGCAAAGGCCGTGATGTTCGTCGGACAAGTGATCGCCGGACGCGCGACAACTCTGACCGTAAAGCTGCACGTATCGGTCATCGTGCCGCTCACCGCCGTACAGGTCACCGTCGTCGTGCCCAAGGGGAAGCTCGCGCCTGATGCTGGCGTGCAAGACACGCTCGCCACATCCGGCGCCACCGCAGGCGCCGGATAGGTCACCACTGCCGCAGTCGCGCCTGCCGCCGCACAAACCGACTGATTCGGCGGACAGGTGATCTTTGGCGGCGCCATCACCGTGACCGTAAAACTACACGACACCGGCCCGCAATCGTTGCGCGCCGTGCAAGTCACCGTCGTCGTGCCCACCGGGAAGGTTGACCCCGAAGCTGGCGAACAGGCGACCGGTGTGCCTGCGGGCGTCACGGACGGAGCGGGATACGTGACCGCCGCGCCACTCGCGCTGGTCGCGGTCGTCTTGATGTCGCTACCACACGTGAGCGCCAGGGTCGGCGTCACCGTCACGGTAAAGCGGCACGAATCGGAGCGCCCGCCAATGGAGGCCGTGCACGTCACCGTCGTCACGCCCAGCGGGAAGCTGGAACCCGACGCCGGGCTGCAAGACACGTTCGCATTTGCGGGAAGCGCCACCGGCGCGGGGTAATTAACCGTCGCCGCACTCGCGCCGACCGGCGCGCAAGCCGTTTGCGGCGGCGGACATTCAATGCGCGGCAGCGGCGGACACGCCGGGCAAATTTCAGGACAAACCAGTCCGGTCGGCCAGCCGCCCGTCAACCCGCCAATCAAGCCCATGCCACGCAAATCACGGTCGCCCGCGCGCTCCATGCGTTTGAGCACGAAGTCGGTAAAGACCAGCGACGCGACGCCCGTCTTGTCGCCACGCGCGATGGTTGCGCCGAATTGGAAGCAATCGTTGAGCGGCGAATCGGCCCGCATCTCAAACGCAATCGTCAACAGCGGTGAGCGTTTGCCCGCCGCGCCTGCCTCCGTGCCGAACGGAATCAAGTCGCCGACACGTAAGCGGCCCGCGCCGACCGCCAGGCGATTGCCGCGATAGAGTTGCAGGTTCGGGTTGAGCGCGACCACGCGGGCGTCCAGCCCTTCAAAGTCGAAGGCCGCCAAGACGATCACGCCTGAGCCATCGGGTTTCTGCACAAAGAGGGTGACCTTATCGCCCATCGTCACGCCCGCCGACGCCAGCAGGAAGCTGAAATCCCACAAGCTGTCATTGCACGACAACGCTGTGACGCTGCCGCCCGGCGTGCGATAGCCGAAGCCCATCAGTTCGGTGCCACGGAATCCGCCAACGCCCAGCGCATCACCGCCAAAGGTCGTGCGGTTGACGTTGAACACATTGAAACCATCCATCGGCGAACGGAACGGCACCGTCAGCGTGAAGGGTTGGCGCAAGAGGAAGTGATCGCCTTGCGGCAAACGGTCGCTGGTGACAAAGCCATGCGTAACCGCCGGGTTATCAATTTCCGGGCAAGGCACGGGTGGCAACGGACAGGCCGGGCAAACCACCGGGCAAACCAGCCCCGTCGGCCAACCGCCGGTCAAACCGCCGAGCAAACCCATCCCAAGCCGCGCGCGGTCGCCGGGCCGCTCTTCGCGCTTGAGCACGAAGTCGGTGAAGACCAGCGAACTTGTGCCACGTCCGCCATCGCGCGCGATGGTCGCGCCGAATTGGAAACAATCGTTGAGCGGCGAATTGGCCCGCTGGTCAAACGCAATCGTCAGCAGCACCGAACGATTGCCGGCCTCGCCCGCTGCTGTATTGAGCGGAATCAAATCGCCCGCAAACAAACGGCCCGCGCCCACCGCCAGCCGGTTGCCGCGAAACAGTTGCAGGTTCGGATTCAGTTCGGTGACGCGCGCGCCGTCGCTTTCGTGCGTGAACACGGCCAGCGTAATCACGCCGGAACCATCGGGCTTTTGCAAAAACAGCGTGACCTTATCGCCCGCCGTCGCGCCCGCCGAGGCCAGCAGGAAGCTAAAATCCCACACGCTATCCAAACACGACAACGCCGTCACACTGCCGCCCGACGTGTTGTAGCTGAAGCCCATCAAATTGGTGTTGGCAAAACCGCCAACGGATTCGGCATTCCCGCCAAAGCTCGCGCGATTGACCAGGAAGGTGTCGAAGCCATCCATCGGCGAACGCACCGGCACCGACAACGCGAACGGTTCGCGCAACAGGAAGTGATCGCCCTGCGGCAACCGGTCGGTGGTGGTAAAGCCGTGCGTCACCGCCGGGTTGAAAATCACCGGGCAAGGCACCGGTGGCGGCACGCAGTTCGGGCAAATGATCGGACACACCAGCGCGGTCGGATAGCCGCCCGTCAAGCCGCCAATCAAACCACGGCCCGGCAAATTGCGGTCGCCGCGTTGCTCCATGCGTTTGACCACGACATCGGTGATGACCAGCGAACTCGTCCCCGCGCCCTCGCCACGCCGAATGTTCACGCCGAATTGGAAGCAGCCATTGAAAGGCGAACCAGGGCTGGGATCGAACGACACGGTCAACAAGGCTGAACGGCGGCCCGCCGCGCCCGCCGCCTGCGCCAGCGGAATCAAGTCGCCCGTCTGCAACCGGCCCGCGCCATTGGCCAGACGGTTCTCGCGGAACAACTGCACGTTCGGATGCAACGCGGTCACGCGCGCGCCGCCGCTTTCGTGCGTGAAAACAGCGATGCGAATGGTTCCGTCACCATCCGCGCGTTGCAGATAAAAGCCGACGGTATCACCGACCGTTGACCCCGCGCTGGCCAGCAGGAAGCTGAAATCCCAGACGCTGTCATTGCACGACAACAGCGTCACGTTGCCGCCCGGCATTGCATAACTGGCGCCGGTCAAGCGCGTGCCGGCGAATCCGCCAATGCCAGGGACATCGCCGCCGAAGTTGGCGTCGTTGACCTGAAACATGCGGAAACCCGGCATGTTTGTTGATGAAGGTACGGTAAAGGTAAAGGGTTGTGGCAACAGGAAATGATCGCCTTGGGGCAGGCGGTCGCTGGTGGTAAAGCCGTGCGTAAGCGCCGGCACACTGACTTGCGGGCATAAGGCCTGTGCGCTGGCGACGCTTTGTAACGTAGGCGTGGAATCGGAAGCCAGCAGCAAGAGACATAGAAAGAGACAACTCGCAAAGGCGGCATAACCGAGCTTCGCGGCGAACTTCGGGGTTCGGGGCATAGACACTCCTTCAAGTGGGAACAGCACCCGCGCGACGCTTTGCCAGCGCCACGCGGGTGCCATGGGTGATTAAATCAAAGATCACAGCCGACGACCGAATGAGGCGCGGCTCAACCTGACGCAGCGCTGCCATTGCCGCTTGGGAAAGCGCACAACCGCCGCGCCACGACTGACGGTGAATGGGATTGCAGTGAAATAACGACGACCGCTTAGCAGCGGTTACGGTTTGAATGCGCAGTGCGAGGCGCAACTAAATGAGTAATTGAACGACTATTATTACCAAGTGTTACGGCCAGCATTCACGGAGAGGGGAAACAGCTTAAAGGTCGCGTGTACCTACGCATCGAATCATTGGGAGGGGATGAAGTCGGCGCAGAGCTTAGGCCGAAATCGCGTTGCGGTCAATAAAAAGTTGAAAGGTGGCGAGTCAAACTTGGGGTCGTTCACGCCCACGACCCAAGTTTGCAGCAAGTCTGGTGACAGCACTGGCTCGTTACTGTCGCTTACCTGCGCACAAAAAAGAAATCCCCGTCAATCGAGGAGTTTTCCCAAGGTACCTGCGAGCCATTGCTGCGTTCCTTGACGCCGATGCGGGTCAGTTTGAAAACGTCTTCGATCTTCAGGCCCGGCTTCCGCAGATTGCGCAACAACTCTTCGGTATAAAGCCCGTTCTGGCCGGTGCCGTCGCGCGCCACGTTGCCGGGCGAAGTGGCGTAAGCGACCAAAGTGCCATTGGCCTCTTTGGGCAATTTGACCACGGCCAGCCCGCGCGTCAGCGAACGCGTCGCCGCGGCAAAGGGGTTGTCGCGGCAGGCATCGAGAATCAGGATGCTCAGCGCATTGCGGGCATTGGCGAATTCAGAGAGCACGCGCCCGGCGTCCACCGTCTCATATTCGACATCGGCTTCCTTTTCGATGCGCACGCCGAGCGGCACCAGATAATTCGTGCCGTTCACCTGGATGCCGTGCCCGGCGAAATAAAACAGCCCGACGCTCTTGGCGTCGAGCTTTGCGCCAAACGCGCGGATGGCTTCTTCCATGCGCCGCTTGTCGGCGTTTTCGAGCATCGTCACCTGAAAACCGCATTCCGCCAGCACCTCCGCCATCGCCCGCGCATCGTTGACCGGATTTTTCAGCGGCACCGTTTCATAGGCGCTGTTGCCGATGAGCAGGGCAAAGCGTTTGTCCGCGCCGATCTCGCGAATCGCTGACGCCACCGCAGGCATGGCCGCCGCGACCGCTTTGCCTGATTCGCGCGGTGCCGGCGTTGGATTGGCCGTGCGCTGCGGCTCCGGTTCACTCTGCTTTTGCTGTTTGAGCAACACCGACCAGTTTTCAATCGGCGCTTCAGCCGGTTTCTTTTGTGCGGTCGTGGGCACGGTAGGACTGAAATGCGCGCCTGCGACTTGGCCGCTGAGCTTCAAACTATACGTGCCGCTCTTGTTGGCGGACGGCCCGCTCAAACGCAACAGGACGATCTGCTTGCCGCCCAGCCGCAATTTGGCCGCGCGTTTGTCGCTGCCATTCGGCGTCGAAGCGGACGCCTCGAATTTGAGCAGCGGCACAAAACTCGTATCCAGCACCTCAACTTCCAGCATCGCCCAGTCCTGATAGCCCGTCACACTCAACGTGAATTCGACACTGCCCGAGGCTTCCAAGGCATAAAAGGTTTCGGTGCGCACGCCGGGCCGGAGCGTGCCTTTGATTTCAGTGCCCGGCAGCGGCAGCGGATTGGCGCGGTCTTGCGCGCTGGCTTGGCTCAAACCAAACAGCAGTACGGTTCCGAGTAACAAACAAATTCTGTTTTGCAGAAACATCACAACCTCGTTTCTTGTTGCGGGTACGCCAGCATTCTGCCTTCTCAATTCAACATTCCGCCTTCCTCGCACGGGCAGGCCTGGCACTTTTCCCCACTGCTCAGGAATGTTGAATGTTGAATTGAGAAGGCAGAATCTGCGCAAACACGTGCTACTTCTTTACCTTGTCTTTTACCTTCGCCGGCTGGCTGCCCGTGTATTTGCCAACCGCGCTGACATCGTCCACTTCGGTAATCACGACTTCGCCGATCTTGTCGGAAAGTACGCGCAAGACCTTGCCCGTGTCAGGGTCTTTGACCTCTTTGATGGGGCGTTCGACATTCAACTTGTCGCCGACTTTCAACCCGGCGTTTTTGCCGACGTTCAGCACCACCATCGAACCGGCGACATCGGCGATGGTGCCTTCGACTTTCATTTCAAGCACGGGCAGCGTCGCAGCCTTGCTCTCCAACTGCGACGAGAGTTTGCCGACCGCGTCATAAACGGCTTCGCCAATGATTGTCGAGGCGAAATTGCTGGAGGTCATGTCCTGGTTCCCCGCGCCGACGACGTCGCCAATGATGCCGCCGCCGCCCGAAACCGAAGTGCTCTCGCGTTTGGATTCGCCGCGCGCATCGCCCGCATAAAAAATTTCCGCCGTCGTCGTGTTGACCATGCGGAAGTTGACGCCGACGACCGCTTTCGCCTTTTCACGATTGACCTTCATGCCGCCAAAGCCGGGCAGGTTGCCAGGGATGCGCACAGCGCCGCCGCCCGCTTTTGATTTCGACGAATCATCGCGGCCAAAGGTGTTGATGCTGCCCATAATCAGCGTATCCACGCCCAGAATCTTGCCGATCTTGGCGGCGGTCGTGGCGTCCACGCGCCCGCTCGCGCCGAAGTTCTGTTCAGCCAGAATCTTTTCGATCTGCTTGCGCTCGACCACGGTGTAAACGCCGCTCTGCACCAGCTTGGTCACCAGCAGGTCGGCGATGCCCTTGCCCACATCCTGGTTGCTGCCAAAGTAAGCATACACGTTGCTCGTCACCGTCGCGTAATCAAAATCCAGCACGGCGATGCGGCGTTTCTCTTGTGCCGATGAATTGTTAGCGGGATTGACGGCCAGCAGGGTCAGCAGGGCCAGGGCAGTGATAAAGCGCGTAATGATTGTGTTACTCATTTCGATGATCCTCCAAACCTACGACTAAAAAAGCCACTCTGAATGCCATCGCTTCAGCGCATTCAAAGTGGCGTATTCAACGAACGCTTACCAAATCCGAAACGCCCTAGACGGCGCGGCTGGGGGAGTGGTTCGGCTCCGCTAGCTTACTACCAGGACTTACGCAAAAGCCGGAAACTTTGCCACAGAGGCACGGAGTCACAGAGCCAGAGAGAAAGTTTTCCAGTCATGCAAGTCTTTCCTCTGTGTCCCCGTGCCTCTGTGGCAATGCTTCTGCGTAAGTCCTAACTACTTTAGCCTGGGAGCGCTGCTACAAACTCTTGGCTTGCACCTGCGCCAGCACTTTCCGCGCCGCCGCCAGATGCACTTGATCTATCATCTGGCCGTCCAGCGCAATCGCCCCCCGGCCAGGCGCCGCCGTCAACGCGTTGACGATGCGTTCGGCAGTGGCAATCTCGGCCTCCGTCGGGGCAAAGGCGGCGTTCACAATTTCCAAATGCGCTGGATGAATCGCGGTCTTGCCGTCATACCCCAGCCGCCGCGCCGCCTGACAACGCTGCCGCAAGCCAGCCAAATCGGCGATGCCAAAATGCGGCGCGTCATACGCCGCCACGCCCGCCGCCCGCGCCGCCAGCAAGACATGCGAGCGCGCGTAAAACACTTCCTGCTCATCATCGCTCAGCGTGCAACCGACCTCGCGCGACAAATCCGCCGAGCCGAACAGCAGCCCCACCACCAATTCGCTGGCTTCGGCCAATTCGCGCGCCGCAAACACACCGCGCGGTGTTTCGATCAGCAACAATAAGCGCTTGGCGTCGTGCACCGTTTGCGCGCCCGCCCAGTTGCGGCTTTGCAGAATGGGCGCGAGCGTAGTCACATCATCCACGCGCTCGGCCTTTGGCAACAGAATGCCGGGCGCGCCCGCCGCCGCCACGGCACGCGCGTCTTCCAAGCCGAAATCCGTCGTCAGCGCATTGATGCGCACAAACACGTCCTTGCCGTCGAAGGTCATTTCGCGCAGGGCACGCACGATGGTTGCGCGCGCTGCGAGCTTCTGCTCGACCGCGATGGCGTCTTCCAAATCCAAAATCAGCGCGTCGGCGGCTGAATCGCGCGCTTTCAAAATCATTTTTTCGGAATTGCCCGGCACGTACAGCAGACTGCGCAAGGCGGTCAAATTATTTTTCATGCTTGATCCAGTGGCGTTTTCGGAACCAGCACGCGGCGGCGCAAGACGAGCACGATTTCGCCGCGTTGATTGCGCGCGCGCGTCTCGACGTAAACGACGCCGCGATCCGGTTTGCTTCGTGATTCGATTTTGTCGAGCACTTCGGTCTCGGCGTAGATCGTATCGCCGTGGAACGTCGGCCCGACGTGTTTAATGTGTTCGTATTCCAAATTGGCGATGCATTTGCCGCTCACATCGGCGACCGACATGCCCACGGCGAGACTGAAGACGAGCGTGCCGTTGACCAGCCGCTGCCCGTGCTGCGTGCCCGCCGCGTAATGCGCGTCAATGTGCAACGGATGCTGATTCATCGTCATCAGGCTGAACCACGTGTCATCGTGTTCAGTGATCGTGCGGCCTGGCCAATGTTTGTAGAGCGCGCCGACGGTGAATTCTTCAAAGTATCTGCCGTAGTTCATCGCGCGGCTCCGGTCACAGGCTTGCGGCGGCGCGTCTTTTTCGGCGCGCCGTTCGTGGGAGCGGGCAGGACTTCTTCCAACGTCGCCGCCGTCAGCAACCGCAGACTGGCGGCTTCGAGTTCACTGGTTTGCGCCGTTTGCAAATAAGCCAGCGCCCATTGCGGCAGTCTACCGAACTTCGTTTGCAATTGCAGACGGAGAATATTCGCCCCTTCCTCTTGCCGTCCTTCCTGCCGTCCTTCCTGCCGTCCTTCCTGCCGCCCTTCCGCATGACCTCGCTTGTAAAAGCCGCTCAAGACCAGATTGTTTTTGATCTCTGCTTCCAGTCCCATTTCAGTTGCCTCCTTGATGAATACTTCTCCTTTGACGCGCAACCCCGCAACCAGCGCCCATTGGGTTAACGCATCACGGCGGCGTGCGCCTGCCAACCGGCAGATGTTACGCAGGATGCGCCGCAGATTCGCGCGCGTCGCACCGTTGCCGCACAGGAAGCCAATAATGTTCGCTTCGATTTCGTCCGAAGCGATCAGCGGCGCGGCGTCAAGCGAACGAATGTCGAGCAGAATACACTCGAATTTCAGCTTCGGCTGTGCGATGCGCGCCGACATGCGCAGTTTACCGCGCCCGATATACACCACGATTTGCCGGGGAATGCGTCCAGTTTGTTGAAAGATCAGCGCGTAATATTCCAATTCGCGCCACGGCATTTTGGCGTCGTTACTGCCTTGGAATTCAAGATGCGTCAGCGCGCCGTCCACCTCTTCGATCAGTAAATCAGCGCGGCGCGTTTTGGTCGAAGCGAATTCGATGTTGAGAAAGCTCTTGACGCCGCGTTTGACGAACACGCGCCAGAGTGGTGAACCGGCAGCCTGGAACAACTCCTTGAGCACTGCGTCGGAATTGATGCGTGGGGCTTTGGCACGTGGCTGTTGTCGCGGTTTGGTCATAGCCTGACTCTTTATTTCGCCGGATACTTCGCCAGCAAGCCCTTCGCCACAATTAACCGCTGTAGCTCATTCGTCCCGCCACCAACAATCAGTAGCGGCGCATCGCGGTAATAGCGTTCAACATTCAAATCTTTCGCATACCCCGCGCCGCCGTGAATCCGCAACGCTTCGAGCGCCACTTCCTGCGCCGTCTCGGTGGCGAAGAGCTTCGCCATCCCAGCTTCCAAATCGCAGCGTTCGCCGCGATCTTTCTTATCGGCGGCGGAATAGGTCAACAGGCGCGCGGCTTCGATCTTCGTGCCCATCTCGGCCAGCTTGATCTGAATGGTTTGATGCTCGCAGATTGGTTTGCCGAAGGTCTGCCGCCGCTGCGCGTATTGAATCGCGTCTTCAAACGCCGCGCGCGCCAAGCCCACGCCGCGCGCCGCCACGTTGATGCGTTCGCTTTCGAGGCCGGTCATCACCTGTTTGAAACCTTCGTTCTCGCGCCCGCCAATCAGATGCTCTTCCGGCACAAAGAAGTTGTCGAAGTGCAATTCGCAGGTTTCGACGCCTTTGTACCCCAGCTTGTCAATGTCACGCACGACATTGAAGCCCGGCCCTTTCTCAACGATGAACGCCGAGATGCCTTTGTACGGCGGCTCAGCCTTCGCATCCGTTTTCGCCGCCAGTACGAAAGTATTGCCGTACCGCCCGTTGGTGATCCACATCTTGGAACCGTTGAGGCGATAGCCACCCGCCACGCGCGTGGCCGTCGTGCGCAACCGTTGCACATCGGTGCCCGCGTCGGCTTCAGACAGCGCCAAGCCGCCGCGTCGTTCGCCACTCGCCAGGCCCGGCAAGTAAGCGCATTTTTGTTCTTCCGTCCCAAAGCGATTGATGACGTCACAGATAACCGAATGCGTGCCGATGGGACCGACGATGCTCATCCAGCCACGCGCCAACTCTTCGATGACCATCGCAAAGGTGGTGTAACTGAGCGCCAGCCCGCCGTATTCTTCCGGCACATTGCAACCGAACAGGCCCAGCTCTTTCATCCCGGCAACAATCTCGTGTGGGTACTCATCGGCGTGTTCCCGTTGGCTGGCGACGGGTAAAACATGGCGTTCGACGAATTGGCGGACGTTGGCGACGATGTGTTGCTGTATCTTGTCGGGCGCGAACATGGACGTGAGTCTATGCTGTGGCCGCGCGGCTTGTCTATGCGTTTACATCGCGGCGGGTCTGAGCTATGTTGCAGCGGCGTTCAATCAGCAGTTCACCCATCCAACTTTCGCTAACTTATGGAGGTCAGAGTATGGCATTCCGGCGTTTCGCGTGGATTTGCGGCGTCACACTACTCGTGATGGCGCTCAATGTTGGGGGCACCATTCTGTATATGGTCGTATACAGCTACCTGATCAATCCCGGCCATGACGGTCAGTTTTACCAAGCCCACGTGCAAGTGGCCGCGCCCTATTGCAGCATCATTTTCGGCGCGCCACTGATGTTTGTATTTTGCCGCTGGCTGGGACGCCGCTGGGAGCCAGGCTTTGCCGTCAAAGCCGCCCTGCTGGTGTGGCTGGTTTACGCAACGGTGGATGTGCTCGTATTGGCGGGCGCAGCCGCTACTTCTGGCGTAAGCACGCAACTCGCCGTGCTCACCAGCATTTCGCAATTAACCAAATTGGTCGCGGCGTATTACGGCGGGCTGTCGGCCAGCCGCCAACCGCAATCGGCCTGATTCGGAAAAGGAGTTCGCATGTTTCATCCACGTTCATGGCAACGTTTCAGCTTGCTGCTTTTCGTGCTGCTCGCGCTCGGCGCATTCCTCGTTCGCCAGGAATCCAAGCCTATGCAAGCCGCCGACACTTCGCCGGAAGAACGCGGCTTGCACAATCTGACGCACAACGCCTATGGCACGCCGCTGCTCAACCTCAAGCTGATCGAACTCGCGTCAAAAGTCTGGGAGCCGGAATGGAAAGCCAAGCTCGACCCGAACGATCCGGCCTCGTTGCGTAAGGTCGCCTTTGAACGCTACGGCCTGACTGATGCCGTGACCAGTGACAATCAAGGCGCGCCGCTGCAATTCGTGGCGACCAAGAGCGGCATGTGGGTGCAAACCTGCATGCTCTGCCACGGCGGGCGCGTGCCGATCACTGGCGAGAGCAAGATCGGCATGCCCAACACCGAACTCGACATGCAAACCCTGTATGAAGACATGACCAAAGCCACCGGCATGCGTGGCCCGTTTCAATTGTCGTTTGGGATGACGCGCGGGCGCACCAACGCCTTCATCTTCAGTCTGGAACTGGTGCGGCGGCGCAACGAAGATTTGTCGAATCGCAAAGAGCCGCTGCCGATGGGCGAGTACGCCGACTTCGATCTGGACCCGCCCGCGTGGTGGTACCTGAAAAAGAAAACGGCGCTTTATTCCGATGGCGCGGCGACCGGCGATTTCACCCGCCCGATCATGCAATTCACGATGGGCGAGCCGAACGGCGAAAAGATTCGCGGCTGGGAAAACGAGTTCCGCGACATCCTGGCCTATCTGAAATCCATCGAGAAACCCAAATACCCGCTGCCGATTGACGCAAAGCTGGCGCAGGCGGGCGAACAGGTCTTCACCAAAACCTGCGCCGGTTGCCACGGCACGTATGACGCCGCTGGGAAATATCCGAACAAAGTCATCCCGCTCGAAGTCATCGGCACTGACCCCATGCGGCTGACCAAGCTGAGCAAAGAGTTTCGCGCTTACATTGATAAAACCTGGTTCGGTCAGGGTGGTTCGCAACACATCCTCGAACCGAAAGGCTACGTCGCGCCGCCGCTGGATGGCGTCTGGGCAAGTGCGCCGTATTTTCATAACGGTTCCGTGCCGACGGTTTACGGCGTGTTGACGGCGGAAGCGCGCCCGAAATACTTCCGCCGCGTGGGCACGAGCAAGGATTACGACACGCAGAATCTAGGTTTGAAGGTCGAAGCGTTGAACGCATCCGCACCGAAAGACACGCCTGCCGAAGCGCGGCGACGGGTGGTGGATACGACATTGCCAGGGTTGAGCAATTCTGGGCATCCGTTCGGGTTCAAGCTGAGCGAACAGGAAAAGCGGCAGGTGATCGAGTATTTGAAGACGCTGTAGTTGGCGCGCCGGAACGGTACCGCGCGCGTCAGCAAGCGGCTGCTTCACGATTTGCCGCTGTGCCGTAACGCGAGTCTCCGCTTGCTGACGCGCGCGGTACCGTCCTGTTCAACGCGCGCCCGGCCATTGCACAATCTTATCCACCGCCGTCACCGCAATCGGGTGATAACCGCTACGCGCTTCCTTGTAAATTTGCATTGCACGCGCACGCCCGGTGGGCGTTTTGACCAACTCTTCATACAGCGGACGAATCAGCTTTTGCCTGCCGATGGATTTCAGGTATGCGGCCAGCCGCGCATCCGCCGCCGTGTAATTGTTGCGAATCGCGATCAGCAGCCAGATGTGCGCAATTTCGGCGTTGCCTGATTGCGTCAACTTGAACGCGCGGTCGAGTTCTTCCAGTTGCGTCTTGCTTAATTGCGGCGGCAGGAAGCGCAGGAAGTGCAGCCACTGTTGCGTCGCCCAATCCTTTACCGGCAATTGCGCGGCGGGCCGTTTGCCTTGCAGCCATTCGTTGGCCTGCGTTTCGATCAGGGCAAAGGCGTCCGACTTGGGTTGCGGCGCGCTGGCGGGCAAGCCCGGTTTGTAGAGCCATTCGTCAAGCGGGATTTTGGCGGCCAGTTGCGGCTCAGCGTCCAGCAAATTCTTTTTCAGATAGGTAACAAAATCCGCCGTCGTGATGCTCTGAAAGGCGAAGTGATCGAAATAGCCTTTCAGGAAATCATCAAAGCGCGCGCGGCCAAAGGTCTCTTCCATCTGGCGCAATAGCAGTGCGCCCTTTTCATACGGCACTTCGGTCGAACCATCATCCGGATCACGGCCCGTCAGATCGATGTGCAGGATTTCGTCGCGGTCATCGGCCTCGGCCAGCGAACGTTCGAGCGTTTGGCGGCCCAGCACGGCTTCCATCTCTGCGCGCTCGCGGCCATACAGCGCCTCGATGATGCGGCGTTCCAGATAAGTGGTGAAGCCCTCGTTCAGCCAGAAATCGCGCCACGTCGCGTTGGTCACCAGATTGCCCGACCACGAATGCGCCAGTTCGTGCGCGATCAGCGACACCAGACTCTTGTCGCCTGCCAGAATCGTCGGCGTTGCAAAGGTCAGGCGCGGGTTTTCCATTCCGCCATAGGGGAAGCTCGGCGGCAACACCAAAATGTCGTAACGGCCCCAGCGATACGGGCCATAAAGCTTCTCGGTCGCCGCGACCATCTTCTCTGTGTCTTCCAATTCCTTCGCGGCTTTGTCGAGCGTGGCCGGTTCGGCATAAACGCCTGTGCGGTTGCTGAGCGGTTTGAACGCGATGTCGCCGACCGCCAGCGCGATCAAGTATGGCGGGATGGCTTGCTTCATTTCGAAGACTTTGAAGTGATAACCTGACGCCGTCACACCACTCGGCCCCAAGGGGGAAACCTCGGCGCTCATCACCGCTTGCAACTCTTTGGGCGTATGGATGCGCGCCGAATAGGTCACGCGCACGGCGGGCGAATCCTGCAACGGAATCCAACTGCGCGCGTGAATGGACTCGGATTGCGTGAACATATATGGCTGCTTCTTCCCCGCCGTTTGCGCGGGTGCGAGCCATTGCAAGCCCGAAGCGTCCGGCGCGGTTTCATATTCAATGCTCACATCGCAATCATACGCGGGCAATTCAATCGTCAACGGCGCGCCCAAAATTTTATCGGGCAGGCCGAGCGTGAAGCGCAACTTCTCGGCTTTACCAGCGGCGTCAAGCGCGCTGATGTTGTTAGTGATCTTCAGGCCGCGCGTATCGAGTTTGAGCTGGCGCGCCGCTTTATCCAGGCGTTCGAGTTTCAGCCTCACACTGCCCAGCATCACCTTGCGGTCGAATTGAATTTGCAGATTCAGGTCAACGTGCTTCACCCGCACTTGTTCGGGATTGCCATACGAATGCACATCGCGTTTTTCGGCACTCGATTCGTTTGTCTTTTGCATCTCGTTGCTCTTTGGGTCGGCGGCGGGTTGGCAGGCCACCGCCAGGAAAACAATCAGCATCAGCAGGCACAGTCGGAATCTCATCGGCGCGTCTCCTCTATCGAACAGTTGTTGCGCAGCAGAGTGGCAAAGCGGCCCCAAGGCTGTCAATCTTGCGCGCAGTGAAGCGCCGCCGCTACACTGCCGTGCGCTGCAATCACCATTCGACTAATTCCGTCATTCAACTGCTATGAACTTTGCCGAAGCGACCCAACTCATCGCCCACTCCACCAAGATCGTCGGCTTCACCGGCGCGGGCATCTCGACCGAATCGGGCATCCCGGATTTCCGCAGCCCCGGCGGCGTCTGGGCTACGAACCGCATGATCTACTTCGACGAATTCCTCAACGACCGCGACGCGCGCAGCGAAGCCTGGCGGCAGAAGTTTCTGGTCTGGCCCGAGATGCGCAACGCCATGCCGAACGCCGGGCATCTGGCCTTTGCCGAACTGGAACGCCAAGCCAGGCTGGCGGCGCTGATCACCCAGAACATTGACGGCTTGCATCAACGCGCCGGCAACAGCGCAGAAGCGGTGATCGAATTGCACGGCACGATGACGGCGGCGGAATGCCTGTCCTGCCGGTTGCGCATCCCGATGGATGAGGCGCTGGCGCGCATCGCGGCGGGCGACCCCGCGCCGGAATGTGAAGAATGCGGGGGCTTGCTCAAACCGGCGACGATTTCCTTCGGCCAGCCAATGCCGGGCTTGCCAATGCAGATGGCCGCCATCGCCGCGCAAACCTGCGAGGTATTTATTGCCGCCGGTTCCTCGCTGGTCGTCTATCCGGCGGCGTCTTTCCCAGAAATCGCCAAGGAAAGCGGCGCCACGTTGATCATCATCAATCGCACCGAAACGCCGTTAGATGGGATGGCGGATTTGGTGGTACGGGAAGAAATCGGCCAGGCTTTGCCAAAATTGATCGGCCTCAAGCAGCATTGACGTATATCAACGCACGATCACCACACGATGCACGCCCGGCGTCAGTTTGAAGCGCGCCGCCTTGCCTGGCTGGGAACTGCCTACGAGTTTGCCATCCACGGAGGCCGAGATTTCGCGGTCGGCGCTGGGCGGGACGCGCACCTCAAGCGGTTTGCGGGCTTCGCTGTAAAAATTGAGCAGGCGTTCGGTGCTGCGGTAATTGTAAAGCCGCGCGGGCGCGTCCAATTCGAGATCGGCCTGGCCGTTGCGTTGAATAGCCAGACGGTCAGGCGCAAGGGCCACATCGTAAAGATCGCCGCCGACGGAAAGATTGCTCAGGCGCGCCTCAGCGCTGACGGCTTCGTTACCAATGGTCAGGCCGGCCCAGGGATCAAGGGTGAGCAATTCTTCGAGGCCCGGCAGCCAGAACAGGCCGCCGAACCAGGTGGCGGGTGGCGGGCTAACCGGTGAAATGACGTTGGCATTTTCAGGCGCGGCGCTCTCGAAACTGTCGCGCGTCTTGGCATCGCGCCACCAAGCCTCGCGCATGAGTTGCGTGCTCTGCCGCGCCAGTTCCGAGGCTTCGGCGTAAAAGCCGTAGCGCTTCAATCCGAGATAAACCAGATAATGCGTCAGCGCCGAGACGCGCCCGCGCCAGCGGCCCGCTTGCGAAAAGGCGGCGTCAGCGCGCGCCAGGGTGGGCAAGAGCGGTTCACCGCCAAAGCGCTGAGGGTCGCGCAAGGCTTCGACCAGTTGGGCGGCGCGCTCGCGCGAAGGAATGCCCGCCGCGAGGGCGAATAGACTTTCGGGGGTCGCGTGCTGTGCGAATTGACCATTCCAGCGGCGATTGAGATAAAGCTTGGCGTCATCGCTCCACAACCGCAGGTCAAAGAGTTGTTTGAGGCGCGCGTATTCGACTTCCCATTTGGCCGTGTCGTCTTTCAAACCCAACTCGCGCGCCATCAGAAAAAGCAGTTCCGTATCGAGCGCATAAAGCGCGTTCAACCCAACCGGCGTCATTTCCAGCGTGTGCGACTTTTCGTTAAAGAACGGCGCGGCCAGTTTCGGCGTCACGGCAGTAGACCTGTCATCAGGTTGCCATTGCGGGCTATCATCCCAGCCCGATTCCGCCGCCGCATATTGCTGTTTCAGCACAGCAGGCATCTGCTGCGCGCCGCTCTCGCCGACTTCCAACTCGGCATCATAGCCCCATTCGAGCAAGCCGTCGCCGTTGCCGTCACGCCAGGGCTGCCCATCGCCACGATCGGCGCGCCACCATTCGTGCCAACGTTTCAACCGCGGGTAGACCGCCGTCAAAAAAGTCACATCCTGTGTTGCCAGATAAATCTTCCACGCGCTCAACGCGCCCACCGGCGGCATCGAACGCCCGCTCGAAACCGTGGCTTCGGCATTGAGCTGACTATTCACGGGAAAACTGGCGGGCGACAAACGGCCATCACTGCCCAGCCGGTCGAGCATGGCGCGCACGGTGGCTTGGGCCTGGGGCGGATCAATCAGCGCCGCCGTCAGGGCGCGCATGAAGGCGTCCCAGTGCATGCTGACTTGCTTGGGCTGCGGCGCATCGGCGCGCCAGGCCGAGGCGAATTCGCTGCGCAGTTCGGGCACAAAAAGCCGGTTCCAATTGACCGCGCGGCTCAATGCTTCCAGCGCATCGGCCAGCCAGCCCGTGCTGCGCGGGCGCGCCGCGCCGTAACGGATCTCGGCCTGTTCCAGCGTTTTGGCTGCCGGTTCGTGCAACGCCTGGGCGGCTTCGCGTTCGAGCGCCGCCACGTCTTCGCCCAACACGATGACGAAGCCGAGCGGCTCTTGCTCTTTCAACTCAAAGCTCAACGCGCCAAACCGCTGCACGCCAAATGCCGCGTTGCCTTCGGTCTGGATTGGCAGCGCCCGCCCCTCTTTGCTCAAAGTGTCACGCAACGCCGCCGCATCGTTATAGGCAGCAGCACCACTGGCTTCGCGTTCCGCGCGCAACAGCATGCGCAACGGTTTGGCGTTCAGTTTGCCAACCTGCTCGCCCAATATCGTGCGCACGTCCTGCACGCGAAAGTTCACCCGCCCGCCTTCGCTCAAACGCGGAAAGGGCTGATAGGTTTCGAGCGCCACCCGCACGGGTGCTTGGGCTGTAAAGCGCCCAAGCACCGTGCGCGGCCCGGTGCGCGTCCATTGCAAGGTGGCGAGTTTGCGCTCAAAGGGCAATTCCCAATGCAAGCGGCCATAGCGGCCCTCGCTGGCTTGCGGCCCAAACAGCGCGATGCGTTCCAGCGGCGGCGCGTCTTCGACGGCGGCGCCTTGCCGGTACACCAGCAGGCGCACGCCAAAAAACCCTTGCCATTGCGGACGCTGCTCGTCGGCCTGTCGCGACGCCAACCCTAGGACCAGGCCCGTGGCTTGTGCCGGATCATAGGTGCCCACAATCAAGCGTTCCTGCGCCCGCGCTGGCAGTGCGCCAACCAGGAGCCAAAGGAAACCGATTGTAAGCAGGCATTTTTTCATCCGAGACGTAAGCGAAACGCCAGTAACTTCACGCGAAGACAAAAGAGAGATTACGGAACAGACGGAAATAACGGAATAAACTGAAATGAATCACCAGACAAAGTTCCGTGTGCTCCGTTATTTCCGTCTGTTCCGTAATCTCTCTTCCCGCCACGCCATTCTCCAGAAATCAAAAGGCAAATGGTTCGCGGCAGCCGCACGCAACCAAACAATTCCAAGAACGTATGCGCGGGTGACGCTTGCCATTTGCCTTGCGAAGCTATTGCGGTTGCCCGCCACGCTCATTGCCGCAACGGTTTGCCGCAGAAATTGCAGAAATTCGCCGCGCGTTGCAACACCGCCTGACAATGGGGGCAATGTTTCTGGTCGCTCTGTAATTCGCTCGGCGGCGCGCTGCCCGGGAAATTCGGCACCGGCATCACTTGTGTCGGCACCAGCGGCGGTTGCGGCGGTTGCGCGGACGGCGCAGGCGGATTAAACGGTTGCGCGGGCGGCTGCATCGGCGCTGGCGGACTGAACGGACGCGGCTGTGATACGGGCGGCGGCGCAATCGGTTGCCCATAGGATTGTGGTGGTTGATTCGACCACGACTGTTGATTATAAGCCTGCGGCGGATAGGCCGATTTGGCGTTCAAACTGCGTGCGCCCGTCACGCCAAAACAATCTTTATAGGCCGCCGCCGCAATCAAAAACTGCAAGGGATAGGTCACTAACATGCCTACGTAACAAGCCAATTGCCCCAGCGAACCCAGAATGGCGACGACAAAGGCGAAAAGCATGAACATCCACATGTTCGGGCGCGTCATTTCGAAACTGCGCTGCATCGCTTCGATCACGCCCAGTTTCTTCTCAACGATCAAAGGAAAGGTGAAAAAGAATAACCCCGCCGCCAGAAAGCCCGGCACGATGCAAAACACCGCGCCGACGGCGACGCAAATGCCCACCAGAAACAGCGCCCCCAGCATGCTCAGGAACACATCGCCCGCCGAGAACATATCGCGCACGCTGATGGCTTCGCCGCGCATCTGTTTGAAAGCCGTGCGATAAACGCCGCCCAGCATAAAGGCCGAGAGCGACACCGTAATCAACCCGCCCAAAACACCCCAACAGCGGGACGAAGATGGGCACGGCTCCGATAGCGTCAGAATCTCTCCCAGCCGCAGCGATGTTCATCCCAATCGCCAGGATATAAACCGGCAGAATCGGCACCACCAGCGCCACGATGAATACCAACATCATTGGCACCCACACTTGCCAGCGGGCGGCAAACAACTGCCAGCCTTCATTGATCCACTCGCCCCACTTCACTGTCGCCGCAGGTCTTTGTTCCATCATAAAGTTTCGTCTCCGTCAGTTGCCCCGTTGATGATTGATAGCTAGGCCTTTACGCCAGCTTCGGTCAGATATTCGCGCATCACTTTCACATAATGCGGAAACGCGATTTCGGGTTCTTCTAGCTCGGCATAACCGCGCTTCTCCCATTCAAACGAGTAATAACCACGATGGCCGTTTTTTACCAACACACGCACAATCTCTTTGACAGGCACCACACCAGTACCGGTCAGTACATAGCGGTGGCCGTTCCGAACCGTGCTGTCTGGACGTGAGTCCTTGAGATGCGCGTGCCGCAGGTAATCTTTCAATTGCCCAATCGTTACCTCTGGCGCTTCACCGGCGACAAAGGTGTGGTGTGTATCCCACAGGAACGCGACCTGTGGATGGTCGGCTCCCCGGATGATCTCTAACAGCAACGGCGCATTGGTGAATTCACCATGCGATTCGACAATGATGCTGACGCCACTGCCTTTGGCGTGATCCCCCAACTCGCGCAAACCAGCGATGATGCGCGCGATAGTCACTGCTTTCTCCTCGCCTTTGACTAATGTATTTGGAAAGACGCGCACATAAGGCACTTTCATCGCGTGCGCTAGATCAATAAAGCGCTTGGTTTCTTCCATCAGCGTGGCGCGCTTGGCGGCATCAGGTTCGTGCATATTCATTGAGGAACCCAAATCGGAGACTTTCAAATCAAGCGCGGCCAGGTCTTTGAGCGATGTCTGTAACCGTGTGCCGCTGAGTTCCGGGCACTTCGGCAGATCCAATTGGTCGAGCAGTCCACGCAGTTCTAATGCGGCGAAACCCCATTGCGAAGTGTTTTTCAGAATCGTCGGCCAATCCCATTTCGGACAGCCCAGCGTCGAAACGGCCAGTGGCAGCTTTTTGATTTTCGCGGCGGCCCAACTATTCGCACGAATCACGGCAGGTGCGGCTACGCTGGCGCTCAAGGTTTGCAGGAAATTGCGGCGGGTCAGGGTATGCATCTTGTTCATCCTCAGTGAATTCAGTCAGCCCAAAACGCCCGCATACTAATGCCGATACCGGAATGCCGCAAGCCGCTTAATCGGGGACAAAGCCGGGCAGCAACGGCAACAGACTTTGCGCAAACGCCAACCCCGCCTCCCGCGCTTGCTCCTGCATCTGCTGCGCCGACAACGGCACAATCACGCGAATCAGCGCGCCATCTGTGCGCCCGCGCGTGACAGCATCGGCCAGCGTATACAGCCGCCCCCAATACTCGCTCGCCACCACGCGCCCGCGCCCGTGATACCAGTACAGCGCCAGCATCTGCGCGCCGTCCTTTTCGATCAGGTATTCGTTGATGAATTGCGGCGGCGTGCCCAAGGGATGTAACTGATGATCGCCCAGCGTCCAGCCCGCCCCCGGCAGACAGTTTTGCGGTGAATGATAGGTGCTGCGCGCGCGCTGCGTGGCGTAGTAGGCGATGAACAGAAACACCGTCGCGCCCCGCTCATTGACGTAGGTGCGCGACGTGAAATCATCCGCGCCCAATTCGCGAATGGAACCCGGCGTCAGCGTCTGGGCTTCGACCTGTTTCCACACACCAAGTTGTTCAGGAAAGGTCGCGAGCGCGGCGTGAGGCGGTACGGCTTCGCTGGCGCGGGCGTTGATTAGGTAGTGGGTGAAGGCGGCGGCACAGAGTAGGAAGAGGAGCATGCCGAGGTAACTGAGGTTGGGTTTCATCGTGGAAGCCGTTATGAATCTAGCGAGATTTCTTCTAAGTGCAACTCCTGTTTTTCCTTTTTGGCAGTAACCAGCACTCGCTCACCATAATAAGGCTGTACTACATCTTTCATTAGAGCTATTGGAACTCTAAGTTTGTGCTCGGTATTTGACTCAGCATCAACAAGCTTTACCGTGCCAAATTTATCTTTTTTCGGGCTGTTAGCATATTTCAGAATCCCCGTGTATGTAACAGGCGTGTGCGATTCAACTCCATTCAAGGCGGCTCCCGATTCTTTCGACTCGGCCTGCATAGCACTACGTTTCTTTCGAAGAGTAACAGGCTTTTCTTTCCCAGCTTGAATAGACTTGAAACCAACCAATTTGACGGCTTCCCCATCTGGGGCAAGCTGCTTCACAAGACCAACAAAGTTCTCATAATAAACTTCGTCGTCAATTCGCTCCTTCAGCTTTTCAGGACTTGGCCCTTCGAAGATTTCCATACACTCCATCATTTCGCCAATAATTCGCCCAGGCTCAAGCACGCTTTTTTGCTCGTCAGGAAATAGGCTTTGTTGTAAATCAAGACTGCCAATTTGGAACGAAATAGCGAAACTGGCAGGCGCAAATGCGTCCACAAATAAGGCGTACTGCTCTTTCAGTTCTTTACTAACACCCCCATTAACCCGGTATGGTTTTTTTAGAAGCCGTTCTACCGTTCGGTAAAACATCACATTTACTTTTTCAACCCTTTGCACAAGATGTTCGACTAATGTCCGTCCCCGGCCAGTTGCATCACCCCAAATCGTCATCAGCCATTTGTCATTACTCAACGAAATACCGCTCACAGCAAGATGCCGCATGAAATTCACATCTTCATACAGATTCTTTAGTTCTTCCTTGATTTCTGGTGGAGGGAATCCGGCTAACCCATTAGCTATAAGCCAATCTGCAGTTTCATAGTCACCCGCATTGTAAGCAAGCGAAGCCGCACTTCTGAATAAGATTGAGCGCGAGGGTTCAGCCTCCTTTGTGTTAGGCAACAATAAGGCAGCTTGCTTTTCAAGCTTCAGAGCTTCTACAAAAAGTGATTTGGCTCTTTCTTCCTCGCCTGTGTGGCGATGCCAAAAGGCCATTTCAGCCAAATCCATTGCCTGTGGGTGCAAGTCATTCACGGTAATCATTGCTTTAACACGATTGTCGCATACGGTTGACTGAACTCGACAACGACCACGTAAACTGAAAACAAATGATCGGTCGGCTTTGTTTGCTTGAGCTTTTCGTTCACCCTTCTACCAACTTTGTTATCAGCGTTCTCTTCCATTATGCCTGAAATCTCAAGACGGCTTGCCCTATGAAACGGTTCATTTGGGTGCCTGTCCTTATGCCCCAACCAGTAGTCAACCCCTGTGCCAGTCGTTGCTCTTTCTACGGCGTTATATTCGGTATGTTCCATCGAAAGTAATAGCGCAACCGCTTCAGCACCATACTGGACAGCGTCATCTTTGTTGTAGCTTCCTTTCAACGCCTCATTATCTAATCCGTCTTCATTCCATCTGATCCCGTATAGCTTGCTTCGCTCTCCCTCAATTGCATCTGCGACTCCAAGGTTTACTCCATTTGAGTGCTCGCAAAACCAGAGCGACCAAATACAGGTTTCTTTGAGGTGCTTCGCCTTACCTTCTGAAACCTGTACGCGTAGCTGGATTTCATCGAGTTGCAAATAGCCCGCAACATTCTCCTCCATCAAGTGCCTTCCTTTGATTTGCCGAGTCGGCAGAGTTGCTATTTTGTTGGCCGTTGACCACGAATTGACTAGGGCGGCGAGAGTATATGCTCGACTATAGTTATTGCCAAGCTTTCCTATTTGGCTTCTCAATTCAACAGCTTCGGTGTCTCCATCTCTTCCAACTTCGGCAACTCCTCATCCACACTCCAAATCTCGAACAACTCACGCGGCACCTCCGTCACAAACCGCGAAGGCCGCTGGATCACGCTTTGCCGCCCGCGCTCGCTCTCCATCAGCGGATAGCAAACATACAGCTCATCGCGCGCCCGCGTCAGCGCGACGTAAAACAAACGCCGCTCTTCTTCCTCGCCCTCGGCATCGCGCAGGCTGCGGGCCGAGGGAAAGCGGCCATCGGCGGCCCACAAGACAAACACGACGCGCCATTCCAGGCCCTTGGCTTGATGCACCGAAGAGAGTGCGAGTTCTTCGTCTTCGTCGCCGCCCATCAGCACGTCAACGCCCGCGGTGCCGCCCGGCGGGGCGAAGCGTTCGGTGTTGATCAACGCCAGTTCGCTCAAAAACGTCTCGGTCGTCTCGTAGCTCGCCGCGAAATTCGCCAGTTGCCGCAAGTCTTCCTCGCGCGCCTCGGCGTTTTCATACAGCGCTTGCAGGTATTCCAGATAGCCGCGCGCCAGCACCAATTCGATCTGCTTGGCCGGTTGATTCACGACGTCGGGTTCGAGCAGGGATTTGATCAATTCGACGAATTCGCCCCAGCCGCTTTGCGCGCCCTTTGGCAACGCGCCCGCCAATTCATTCGTGCGCACCAGCGCCAGCGGTTCCGCGACGTAAGCCAGCTTTTCCCAGACGCGCGCGGCGGTGGCGTTGCCGATTTTGGGGATGAGTTTGAGCACGCGCTTCCACGCCAGTTCATCGCGCGGATTCACGAGCAAGCGCAAATAGGCCACGACATCCTTGATGTGCGCCTGCTCAAAAAAGCGCACGCCCGACCGCACGTCATACGGGATACCGCGCCGCGTCAGTTCCAACTGCAATTCCAGCGAATGAAAGTGCGAACGATAGAGCACCGCCATTTCATCCAGCGGCACGCCTTCGTCGCGCAATTCCAGGATGCGCGCCGCGACGAAAGCCGCCTGCTGTTCGGCATCGCGCGCCGCCACCAGTGCGGGCGTGAAGCCACGGCTGGGCCGCACGGCCTGCAAGTTTTTCGGGAACTGCTTGCGGTTCTGCCCGACCGAGGCATTCGCCAGCATCAATATCTCCGGCGATGAACGGTAGTTGGTTTCGAGCTTGAACACCTGCGCGTCGGGGTAGCGGTCTTTGAACTCGAAGATGTTGGCGAAGTTGGCCCCGCGCCAGCCGAAGATGCTTTGCGCGTCATCGCCGACGACCATCAGGTTGCGGTGTTTGGCGGCCAGCAAATCTACGATCTCGGCTTGCAGCTTGTTCGTGTCCTGATATTCGTCCACGAGGACGTATTCGAACTGCTCTTGATAAATCGCGGCGATGTCGGGTTTCTCGACCAGCAGCCGCTTCCAATTGACCAGCAGGTCGTCGTAATCCATCGCATTCCGTTCGAGCTTGCGCGCCTGATACAAGCGGTCTACGCGGACGATCTGCATGGTTAACGGCTCGAATTGGGGATACTTGGCGGCGATGAGTTGTTCGAGCGGCGTGTCGGTGTTGGTGGCGTAGCTAAACAAGCCGCTGAGCACTTCGCCTTTGGGAAAGCGGCGCGCGCGCGTATCAATCGCGGCCTCTTCGATGCAGGTCTCGACCATGTCTTTGGCGTCTTCGGCATCCAGGATCGAGAAATTGCTTTCGTAGCCCAGGCTGGCCGCGTGCCGCCGCAAGATGCGATTGCCCAGCGAATGAAACGTCCCGCCCCAGACGCGCCGCGTTTCAGCGTGCAACAGCGTTTCGACGCGGCCCAGCATCTCGCGCGCCGCGCGGTTGGTGAACGTCACGAGCAGGATGCGCCCGGGTGCCACGCCCGCTTCGATCAGGCGCGCCACGCGGTAGGTTGCCGTGCGCGTCTTGCCCGACCCCGCGCCCGCGATGACCAACAGCGGCCCTTTGCCCGCCATCACGACGGCGCGCTGCTCTGCGTTGAGCACGTCGCGGTAGTTGATGACCGAAGGCTTGGCCTGCTCGGATTTGATGATGAATTTGCGCATGGGTGAAACGATTAGTACCGCGACCGGTAGGGAGCGTGCGCTGAAGGCTGCGCTCCCTACCGGTCGCGGTACTGATTCAAACTTCTCTCAGTTTGATAATCGCCGAATGTTGGATGTGTGCGATGGCGCGCTCAGCCTCGCCAAACAGGCCCAAATCAAGCACGACAATCTCGTGGCCGCGTTTCTCAAACGCTTCCTGCACACGCCCGCGCAGGCTCAACCGCTCGCCGTTCCGGGCCTGCGCGTAATGCCGCACCGTGCTGGCCGTGTGAATCCACGGGCCGAGCGCAACGTTGCGCATCAGGATTTCGTTGGCCTGCGCGGGCCAGAACGCCGGATGGCAAACGGCTTCAGTGCCGCGATAGAGTGGCAACGTCTCGCACATGTTTTCCAGAAACGCCGTGTCGGCCAAATCCAGCGTGAATTCCAACGAACCAAGTTCAGTGCCCGCGCACACCGACGCAAGCGTGGCGGCGCGGCGTTCACGCGGCAGGAGCGACAAGGGATAGTCGCGTGCATCAAGCGGCGGCAATTCATTCGGCAAGTTCGCCACGCCCACGGCGCACAAGACGCCCGCAGCGTTGCGCAATTCCAGTTGCAATTCGAGCGGTTCAAGCTGCGCCACCGTTGCGCGCACTGTAGTCGTTTCGCCGTCATAAATCGGCTGAATAAATTTCGCTGTCATTGTGCCGCGTATCAGCCAGTCACTGCCTAGCGCCTCAACCACAGGCCGCGTCAGGTAAGCGTAATTCGCCACGCCCGGCACCAACCCGCCGGCAAAGCCATAGCGCGCCGCGCCCGCGTCGCTGTGAATGTCGTTGGCGTGCTGCGTCGCGTAGTTTTTGGCAACGACCGCGTAAGGTGGCAGTGTTTGCCGAAGTGTAAGGTTGGTCATGTTGATGATCGGAACAGTACCGCGCGCGTGAGCAAGCGGCGCGTTGAAGTTTGCGTCAATCAGGCAGGCTTGACGCGCCACTTGCTCACGCGCGCGGTACCGCCTCAGCTTCAGGCCGGTAAAACAGTGCCAACTGCCCGCCTGTATGCCAGAACAGTACTGTGTCATCGGCCGTCAACTTCCCTTGCCTGATCCAATCCAACAGCCCAGCCATTGCTTTGGCCGAATAAACCGGATCGAGCAGCAACCCCTCCGTGCGCGCTGCCAATTCGAGCGCCGCGACTGATTCAGGCGAATCTACGCCATAGCCCGGCCCAACGTATTGATCCAGCACCGTCGCCTCGCCGCGCAACGGCGCGCCCAACACCTCACCAACACCAGCGATGATCGTGGCGACTTCCAAAGCAATCGCCTCGGCGGGATCGTCCGCGCTGACGCCGATGACTTGCGCGTCCAGGCCGAAAAGCTGGCAACCGGCGACGAGACCCGCTTGCGTGCCGCCCGATGAACTGGAATGAAAGAGGTGCGTGATGCCAATGCCTAGAGATTCGAGTTGCGCTTGCGCCTCAGCCACCGCGCGCGCAAAGCCGAGCGCGCCGAGCGGGATCGAAGCGCCCAGTGGAATTTCGACGACGCGCTTGCCTGCCGCGCGAAACTGTTCAGCCACTGCCGCCATTGTGCTGCGGCGTTCGTCGCGGCTGCTGACGTGATGAATTTCAGCGCCGTAAAACCTGTCCGCCGCCAGACTCGCCGGCTCCCAACCTTCGTGCCCCACCGCCGCCGCATTCAGCACCAGCCCGCAACGCAAGCCCAGCCGCGCGCACATCGCCGCTGTCACGCGGGCGTGATTCGATTTCTCGCCGCCGATGGTGATTGCCATATCCGCGCCGTCGGCTTGCGCTCGTGCCAACACGTATTCCAGCTTGCGCACCTTGTTGCCGCCGAAGCCGGGGCCGCTGTAATCATCGCGTTTGACGAACAGGCGCGGCGCACCCGCGCCCAACGCCGCCCGCAAGCGCGGCAACTCTTCCAACGGCGTCGGGTAATAGCCGTACTGCAAACGCGGGATGGCATTGAGCCGCGCGATTGCTTCGGCAAAGTTTGGTTGTTCCATCCAAGGCTCCTCGAAAAGTACAGCGGACTGTTAGTCCGCTGGCGGTCTCAGCCATTGTACGACTGGCCGAAACTGCCAGCAGACTGATAGTCCGCTGCACAGCCCCTCTTATGCAGCCAGACTGCGCGTGACCCAACCGTGATGCTGGCGCGCGTGATCGCCGTTGACGGCCAGGATGCCGCCAACCGTGCCGTCGGCCCAGGGCGCATCGGGCACGCGCTGTTGCAACTCGTCGTCGGTCAGTTCGGCCAACAGCGCCAGCGTTTCGGCGCGCACGCGCTGGCCCAGCGCGACGACTTCGCTGAAGCTCTTGCCGCGCTGTTCGTTGACCCAGGTTTCGTTCAGCGCGTGAACGCGGGCCATGATCTCGGGCAACTCGGCCCTCGTGCCGTCGGCGTTGCGCATAAAGCTGATGGGCTGTGGGTCGCCCGCGAGATACCGCCGGATCAGGGCGTTGAAGACGGTCTCGATGCCGGCCAGATGCGCCAGATGATCGAGCGCGCTCCATTTTGTATCGGGTTGGTCGCGGCTGACGCTGATGCCGCGTGTCAGGTCGTCGTGCGAATACGCGGCCCAGGTTTCCAGCGTCCAGGCGCGGTCGCGGTGGAGTTTGAGTTCGAGTTCGGTGCGGGTCATTTGTTGCTCCGTTCTTGTTCGAGTTGAGTTTTTGAAAGGAGCATCAAGCTATCACAGCCCAGCGCACGGCAACAATTCATTCGTCAAAACCCGCCTGCGAAATGCCATTGTTCATCCTATCGAATTCAGCCAGCCAAGTTGTACAATGCGCCCCGCAGTATTTAACCGGAGGTGATTGCAGTATGTCAGTCCAACGCAACGATTGGTCGCTCCAGCGCAAGGGCATCATTGACCAGGATCGTCACAAAGAGCGCATCAAAGACGCCATCAAAAAGAATCTCGGCTCCATCGTCTCCAACGAATCCATCATCCTGTCGCGCGGGCGCAAGACGGTCAAAGTGCCCATGCGCGCGCTGGATGAATACAAATTCCGCTTCGATCACCGCAAACGCAAACAGGTCGGCCAGGGCGACGGCAACACCCAGGTCGGCGATGTCATCGGGCGCGAAGACGGCCAGGGCCAGGGCCAGGGGCCAGGCGAAGCAGGCGATCAGCCAGGGCAGGATTATTACGAAGCCGACGTCAACATTGACGAAATCGCCGCGCTCATCTTTGAAGACCTGCATTTGCCGTACCTCGAAGAAAAGGCCAAGCAGGCCGTGCAGGCCAAGACCACCAAGTTCACCGAAATCCGCCGCACCGGCGTGCTCTCGAACCTGGACAAGCGCCGCACCATCCTCGAAAACATCCGCCGCAACGCGCGCGAAAAAGGCCAGGCCAGCATCGGCGGGTTCAAGAAAGAGGACATGCGTTTTAAGAGTTGGGAGGAAGAGGTCAAATACGAATCGAACGCCGTCGTGATTGCGATGATGGACGTGTCGGGTTCGATGACCGAGTTCAAAAAGTACATCGCGCGCAGCTTCTTTTTCTGGATGGTGCGGTTTCTGCGCACCAAGTACGACGCGGTCAAAATCGTCTTCATCAGCCACCATACGGAGGCCAAAGAGGTCACCGAAGAGCAGTTCTTCACGCAGGGCGAATCGGGCGGCACGGTGGTCAGTTCGGCCTACAAACTCGCGCTCGACATGATCGAAGAGCGCTTCCCCGCGCGCGACTGGAACGTCTATCCGTTTCACTTTTCAGATGGCGACAACTACTACTCCGACAACGATGACGCAGTGAAGCTGGCGGACAAGCTGATCGAGGTTTGCAATCTGTTCGGTTACGGCGAGATTGGCGAAGAAGGCCTGGGCAGCTATCGCCGCAGTTCCGGCGCGCTGCTTTCGATTTACAACGACCGGCTGAAAAACAAGGAACGCTTCATCGGCGTGCGCATTGACGACAAGCAGGATGTGTATCCGGCGTTGAAAGAGTTTTTTGGGAAGCGCGGGATTGAGGCATAGCCCAAAGAAGAGATTACGGAACAGACGGAAATAACAGAACATACGGAAGGGCTTAAATCTTGTCTGCCCATTCCGTCTGTTCCGTAATCTCTTTTTTCTTCGGCCTATCCACCAATACAGGACATCGTGCGCAACGGCTGCACAAACTCAGGATCGTTGATGTGATGGCGGTCTTCTTTTTTCTCGATGGTGGCGACGATGAAATCGAGCAACTCTTCGATGGGCGCGCCGCGCCGCAGCAGGGCTTTGATGTTGTGTTCGACGGTTGAGAACAGGCAGGTGCGGATCATGCCGTCGGCGGTCAGGCGGATGCGGCTGCAATGCCCACAGAACGGTTGCGTGACCGGGTTGATGAAGCCGACTTCGCCCGGCGCGCCATCGGCAAAACGCCAACGCCGGGCGGTCTCGCTGAGATTGCCTGACACGACGGGTTCGAGCGGGTAAACGGCGTTGATCTTTTGCCGGACTTCCTCGCCCGGCACGATCATTTCGCGCCGCCAGACTTTGCCGTTGTCGAGCGGCATAAATTCGATGAAGCGCACCTGGACGCCTTTGTCTCGGGCAAACGCGGCGAAGCTGACGGCTTGATCGTCGTTGATGCCGCGAATGACGACGCTGTTGACCTTGACCGGCGCAAGTCCGGCTTCCAAGGCGGCGTCAATGCCGTCCAGCACCTGCTTCAGTTCGTTGCGCCCGGTGAGCAAAGCAAAGCGTTCAGCTTCGAGCGAATCCAGGCTGATGGTGATGCGTTGCAGGCCCGCGTCCTTTAACGCCTGGGCGCGGCCTCGCAGGAAATGCGCGTTGGTGGTCATGGCTAAATCCGCAAGGCCTTCGATACGGGCCAGCCGTTCGATCAGGCTTTCGAGATCGCGCCGCACCATCGGCTCGCCGCCCGTCACGCGCAATTTGTTGACGCCCAGGCCCACAAAGATTTCGGCTAGTTGGATAATTTCCTCGTAGCGCAAAATTTCCGGCTTGGGTTTCCATTCCATCGCCTCGGTGGGCATGCAATAGAAGCAGCGAAAATTGCAGCGGTCGGTGATCGAGAGGCGCAGATCGCGAATGGCGCGCCCGTAACTGTCTTTTAAGCGGATCGGCAAAATCATAGAAGTCTTCTTTCTGCTTACCTTTTGTGAAGTCGCATTCTAACAGCCACTGGCGTTCCCGCAACAATCATTGCGAGTGCCTTGGTTAGCTGATTTTTTTGGCTGACATCGCGCGGGCCTGTGCTATATTCCGCGCCATCAAATCTCCCACGTCTTGTAATCACGCCCCGAAAATTTGAAAACCTAACACGACGAATCCGATCAACATCCTGCATCCCTGCTGCATCAGGTTCGCCGTAATGCGACTACGCACGTCAATTCATTTTTAACACCAACTACGTCTGCCGTATCACGCCCCAACGTGCGGGCGCTTCACCTGACTTGCCTCGACGAACGGCGAGCGGAAGCCCTAAGGGAGCTACAAACGTATGCAAAGATCATCGCAACCATTTATTCAACGTGTCACCGTCCTCTTGCTGGCGCTTTGCGCCGGTTTGCACTGGGCCGGCGGAAGCCTGGCGCAGCAAGATAAAACGCTTGAAATTCAGGGCGCTATTCAAGTGCTGCCGTCCACGGCGGGCTTTATCGGCGAATGGACTGTCAGCGGCAAAAAACTCAATGTCACGGACAAAACGCGCATCAACCAGGAGCGCGGCGCGCCCGCCGTCGGTGCGATTGTCGAAGCCGAAGGCACGCAAGGCGTCAACGGCGTGATCAACGCCACCCTGATCGAAGTCAAATTCCGTCCGGGCATAGCGCTGCCCATCGAATTCAGCGGCGCGATTGAAACACTGCCCAGCGCCCCCGGCCGCATCGGCGACTGGAAAGTCGGCGGCAAAACAGTGCACGTCACCCAAACCACCAAATTCCTGCCAACCGATGGCAATTTCGCTATCGGGGCCGAAGTCATCATCGTCGGCGCACAGATGAATGATGGCTCGATTGGCGCGCTCATCATCACGCTCAAACCAACCAGCGGGCCGAATACGCAGGTCAAATTCTCCGGCCTGGTTGAAAAATTGCCGAGCACCACCGGACGCCTCGGTGATTGGACGATCAGCGGCCGTCTGGTGCACGTGACGGCGACCACACAACTCAACCAGGAAAAAGGCGCCGCCGCCGCCGGCGCGCTGGTGGATGTCGAAGGCATTAAATTGGCTGATGGCTCGATCAATGCCACTAAAGTCGAAGTCAAACTCAATCCCAGCACCCTGCCGACGGCTGTCCGCTTTGACGGCACGATTGAAACGCTGCCCAACAGCACCGGCCAAATCGGCGCGTGGAAAGTCAGCGGGCGCATGGTCACGGTGGATAGCAAGACGAAAATCGTGCCCAACCTCGCGGCAGTCAAGATCGGCGCCGAGGTCGAAGTCTTTGGCACCCGCGTCGGAGATGGCCCGGTGACGGCGCTCGCCATCGAAGTCGAAGACCCGACCGAATCGAATCCCAACTTTGTGCGCTTCCAGGGTCGCATCAAGACGCTGCCCGCCGCCGCCAATCTCCTCGGCGATTGGAACGTGGATGACAAGACCGTCACGGTCGTGGCGGCCACCAAACTCAATCAGGAGCATGGACAGATCGCTGTCGGCGCCTTCGTCGAGGTCAGAGGATTGAAACAGGCCAGCGGCAAGATCGAAGCCATCGAGATCGAAGTCAAAGTGGGCGTGCCGACCGGCTTTATCGAATTCAAAGGCGTGATCGAAACGCTGCCCGCCGCCGCCAACAAAGTCGGCGATTGGACGGTCAGCAAACGCACCATCCACGTGACCGACAAAACCGTCATTGACCAGGAACGCAAAACTGTCGCCGTCGGCGTCTTTGTCGAAGTCAAAGGCAACCTGCGCGCGGACGGTTCGATTGATGCCGTCGAAATCGAAACCAAGGCCGAACCCGGCACCGACGTCTTCGTCAGCTTCATCGGCACGATCAAGGAATTGCCCACGGCCACCGCCACCACGACCAAGATTGGCGATTGGAAGGTGGACGCGCGCACCGTCCATGTGGTCGCCGCCACCAAGCTTGACGAAAGCAAAGCCAAAGCCATCGTCGGCGCGACCGTGCATGTCAAAGGCACGCTGCGCGCGGATGGTTCGGTGGACGCGCAATCCATCGAAGTCCGCGCGGCCACCGGCGGCACGACCCCGCCCAGCTTTGTCGAATTGATGGGCAAGATCACCGCGCTGCCCAACAGCGCCGTGTTGGTCGGCGAATGGAAGGTTGACGACAAGGTCGTGCGCGTCAGCACGCACACTGCCATCAATCGCGAAAAGGGCGCAGTCACCGTCGGCGCGACTGTCAAAGTCAAAGGCGTACAAACCGGCACGAATCCGATTGAGGCCTTCTTTATCGAAGTCGTGACCCCGGCGGCCACCGCCAATTTTACGGCGTTCTCGCAATTGGTTTCGGTCAACGCCAGCGATTACACGCCGGAGGCGACTAGCGATTCGATTGTCGCGATTTTTGGCAACGGCATGGCGCGCACCACCGCTGCTGCCGCGACCTTGCCCTTGCCCATCGAATTGGGCAACGTCAGCGTCAGCGTGGATGGCAAACCGGCGGGATTGTTCTTCGTCTCGCCGACGCAACTCAACATCCTCGTGCCCGCTGGCTTGCTGCCGGGCAAGGCTCAGATCGCCATCGAACTCAACGACGAAGTGATCGCGCTCGGCGTGCTCACGGTCAACGAAGTTGCGCCCAGCCTGTTCACCGCTGATGCCAGCGGCAAAGGCATTCCGGCGGGCGTCGCCTTGCGCACCAAGAGCAACGGGCAACAAAGCTACGAGGCGTTGGCGCGCTTCGAGAGCGGCAAGGCTGTGCCGGTGGTGATCACCCGCCGCAGCGGCGAGAGCGTTTACCTGCTGCTTTTCGGCATTGGCATGCGCACCGCGCCTGACAGTGACGGCAACGTCGGCAACGGCATCGCCGAAAACGTCACCGTCACCATCGGCGGCGTCAGCGTACCGGTGCTCTATACGGGCCGCGCGCCTGGTTTCGCCGGGCTGGATCAACTCAACGTGCAACTCACGGCGGCGGTTCCGGCGGGCAATAATCTGCCGCTGGTCGTCAAGGTTTATGATGGCAACGGCAATCTGCTGTCGGCCAATACCGTGACCATCTCCGTGCAATAAACCAGGCTGGTTCCCCAACTACCCGTCAAACGAGGCGGGGCGCTCCCAACGCTGGAAGCGCCCCGCCTCGTTTGTTTTTACCTGCCATTTGCTCGCCGCCGCCAAACTTGGGGCTATTCATCGCCGGTTCATCTTCGCTGGCTAAGATGCGCGCCAGCGTCGTGTGGGGATTGTTTCCGGACAGACGCCGCACCCGGCGTGGCGCGACAACCAAGTTTGAGTGGAGCGGCGAACGGTGGGTAGGGATTAAACCATCCCTGCCAGGCTGCTTCAATGAGGATGGGCTGCGATCCGGAGGGCTTGAGCGGGCCTCCCGGATTTGCAGTTCATCCTGAGGCGGTAGACCGCCCGCCGGATACTCGTGAGCGAATCCGGCGGGCGGTCTGCTGATGTTATAGGCCCCAAATCGTCTCTACCAAAACCGGGGCCTGGAGACCAGAGGTTAAGAGACAGGCTTGCCCAGTGTAGTTTTCCCTGCTCAGCTTATTGTCCCGCTGCACCGCAGTCATTTTATCCTGGCGCCCATCTAATACAGAGTTTGGTAGTGGGTCAATGGGGAGAGAGCCACGCCGCAGATCAACGCAGACCGCCGCAGATCAATTCAATCGGCTAACAGGACTGCTCCGCGTTTTCCAGCGTTCATCCGCGGCCAGACCTCTCCTCTTTGAGCCACTACCCAGAGTTTTACGTTGTACGTTGGCTGGCACTGAGACACAATCGCGGCAACCATGAGAATCCTGTTGGTCGAAGATGAACCGCGCATGGCGCATTTCATTGCGAAAGGTTTGCGCGAACAGAGTTTTGCCGTGGACTTGGCGGCGGACGGCGAGGCCGCGCTGTATCAGTTCAGCATTAACGATTATGACTTGTTGCTACTGGATGTGATGCTGCCGCGCAAAGACGGCTACACGGTCTGCCGCGAGTTGCGCGCGCAGGGCATGAAAACGCCGATCCTGATGCTGACCGCGCGCGACACCGTGGATGATCGCGTCGAAGGGCTGGATGCCGGGGCCGATGATTATCTGGTCAAGCCCTTCGCCTTCAGAGAGCTGCTGGCGCGGGTGCGCGCGTTGTTGCGGCGCGCTGAACGCGTCCGCACAGATGTCTGGCCGGACGTTTTGCAAGCCGCCGATTTGACCTTAAATCTCAATGACCATTCCGCCCTGCGGGCAGGCCGCAAAATCAGCCTGACGACCAAAGAGTACGCCTTGCTCGAATACTTTATGCTGCACGTGGGCCGCCTGCTGACGCGCGAAGAAATCGCCGAGCATGTCTGGGATGAAAATTTCGATCCGTTCTCGAATGTGATTGATGTGTATGTGCGCCGCCTACGCAAAAAAATTGACGAAGGTTTTACGCCAGCCTTGATTCACACGCGGCGCGGCGCGGGGTATTTGTTTACGGCGGAGGCCGCCGCAGAGGCGGGCGAAGACGATGTGGAATAGCGTGCGGGCAAAATTGACGCTGTGGTACGTGCTGCTCTTCGGCGTGCTGTTGCTGGGGTCCAGCCTCTGCCTGTATGTGCTCATCGCGCGCAGCTTCCGCGAACGGCTCGACCTTTCGCTGATCAACACGGCGCAAACCGCCGCCAAACTCTTTCAGGGCGAACTAAGTGAAAATGGCGGCGACCCGCGTGTGGCCACTGGACACTTCTTCAACGAATTCAAGCCGCCGCATCTTTACGTCGCCGTCTTGCAAACGCCTCCGGCAGGCGGCCCCAAACTATTGGCCACGAATTTTGACAAAGGCACGCCGCCCTCCATTCCGGCGGGCTTGCAACCGGTCTTGCCAGCCCCGGCAATCTTGGCCCAAGCACGCCAGACACATGAGCCGCTGACGATTGAGGCCGCTTGGTTTAAGCCGGCGGGCGGGCGCATGGCGGTTTATGCTTTCAATGCCGAAGCACAGGACTTCATCATGCTGGTGGCCGAAACGCGGGCCATCAGTGCCGCTTATTTGACTGAGTTGCGGCGCATTTTTTATTTCAGCTTTCCGGTCTTATTGCTGGTGGCGGGCTTGGCCGGGTATTGGTTTGCGCAAACGGCCTGCGCCCCGATTGCGGCGATGACTGCGCAAGCGGAATTAATCAGCGCGCGCAATTTGCACGAACGTTTGCCCATCAAAAATGCCAAGGATGAATTGGGCCAGTTGGCGGGCGTCTTCAATCAATTGCTCAACCGGCTCGAAGCCTCGTTTGACCGCATGCGCGCCTTCACGGCGGATGCCTCGCATGAATTGCGCACGCCGCTCGCCATCATTCGCGGCGAAGCCGAAGTCGCCCTCGCCCAGGAACGCAGCCCGGGGGAATACCAGGAAGCCCTCACGCTCATTCAGGATGAAGCCGGTCGGGTGGCCGGGCTGGTCGAAGACTTGTTGGCGTTGGCTCGCGCCGATGCCGGACAACACAAATTGCACCTCGAAGAGCTTTACCTCAACGACCTGGTCGAAGAATCCTGCCGTTCGGTCAAGACCCTGGCGCACAAACGGCAAGTCGCCTTGCATTACGTCCCTGTCGAAGACATTCCCATGCGCGGCGATAGCGAATTGTTACGGCGCATGGTGCTCAACCTGCTCGACAACGCCATCAAATACACGCCGTCCGGGGGCGCTGTGCAGGTGCAACTGTTGCGCAATTGCAATCACGCCGAATTGCAGATCACGGACACGGGCGTGGGCATTCCCGCCGCCGACGCCGCACAGGTTTTCGAGCGTTTTTATCGTGTGGACAGAGCACGCACGCGCACGGAAGGTGGCAGTAGCGGCCTGGGGCTTTCCATCGTCAAATGGATCGCCGAAGCCCATCACGGCTCGATCACCCTGGCAAGCCAGCCCGGCCACGGCAGTACGTTTCGCGTCTCATTACCGCTGGAACAGTAGCGTTCTGCGCACAGTATGGGCCTACCGCCGCGTACCTGGCTCTCTCTCGCTGTGCGTCACTAGATCAGTTTGCGAATCAATGTACGGGATAACCGCAGAATTTTACCCAAGCCAGCAAGTCGGCTTCGGTGCTGGTCGCGAGTGCTTCCCGAATAGCTTGTTCCAAGGCTTCGGAGGTCCGCGCCTTGGCTTTACGCAAGTAGGTTTTGATCTTTGACCAGCAGCGTTCAATCGGATTGTAGTCCGGCGCATACGGCGGCAAGTATTCCCACCGCGCACGGCCAGCAGTTCGGCAAGCCCCGCGACTTTATGTGTCGCCAGGTTGTCGCAGACCACGAGGTCGCCGGGCTCCAGCACGGGCGCGAGCACTTCCGCCACATTGACCCGGAAGCTGTCACTGTCTAACGCGCCCTCCAATAACCAGGGCGCTGGGACACCCGCCAGGCGCGAGACCGCGATCAGCGTGTAGTTGCTCCCGTACTTGGCCGGCACGCTTTCGACTACCCGTTCGTTTGGCAAAGCGCGCCCATAAAGCCGGGTCAAATTCAATTGGCGGCCCGTTTCAGCGAGCCACTTGATCCCCGCACCACCCCATCCGCCGCGCGTGGCCGGAAGGCGGCGTGCTTTACAACATGCTGCTGGCCGAAGTGCCGGGCAACGTCGGGCAATATCGCTGGCTCATCCCTGCGAATTTCCCCAGCAGTGCTTTCGTGCGCTTTATGGTGACGGCCACCGACGCCACCAATCGGGTCGGGCTGGATTATTCCAAGCAAGACTTCCGCGTCAGCACGACACCCTGATTCGAGTTCGAGTTTCTAACCCGATACACCTGGTATCGCGTTAGCCCCTGCACCACTCCAAAAGACGCAACCGGATGACTCGCATCCCTGATGGGCGCCGGTTGCGTCTTTGGTGCTTTCTTGCTTTGACAGCTTCAGCCATTGTTATCCCGCCTTGTTACTCAGTTTCCCAAAATGGCTTGAATTGTTGCACCAAAATCACTTGAGTTATTCAGCCAACTTCTATTACAAGAATAATTGCGTTAAATCAAAAATTTTCGTTGACACGATTTTCGCATGGGCGTATAAACGACTTGTTCGGTCATCAGTAGCAACAGCAATTAGCTAACGAAACAACTAACTCATTAACAAGCGAATTCGCGCCTAACTCTTCGCGCCTAACTCTTCGCGCCTAACTCTTCGCGCCTAACTCTTCGCGCCTAACTCTTCGCGCCTAACTCTTCGCGCCTAACTCTTCGCGCCTAACTCTTCGCGCCTAACTCTTCGCGCCTAAACAAGAAACATAAGATTATCCTACCTATCTCTTTAAGTTTTATTGTATCTGGGCTGCTGCTATGCCTCGTAATTCCGGGTAGTCATAGTTTAAGCGCAGTTTTCAATAACTCTACTATGCAAGTCGTTAGCTTGGCTGAGCGTTTTCGCCCGATAAAGATAGAAGCACAGGTGTCTGGCCAAATTGCTATGTTACAAGTTACATTTAAAAACGACTATGAGAAGCCAATAACTGCGTTTTGCGTGGCTGGTGCTGGCAGAGTCACTCTGGATTTTGAAGGTATCAATGTACCGCCCGATGGTCAACGACAAATTGGACCTGGTGAGATTTACACTCTCGATCTTCCCCTAGGTGCTGATCCGAAGAGGGAAAGTCGCGATGTTTTCATTCGCAGTGTGGTTTTTGCTGATAACACCATGGCTGGCGATAAGAGTATCGGCAAAAACATTTTGGATTTTCGTGAGGGTGTTAGGCGTCAAGTTAGTAAAGCATCTGTATTCTTAAGGCAAAATGACAAGTTGCTAAATACCGCAAATATCACCGACGTGCGTAATCATCTAATGAATGCCAAAGTAAGCGTGGAATTACTGCTTGGCCAAGAGGGGGTTGGGGAATCTCCTTATCTAGGGGCCGGTCTCCAGCACGCAAAAGAATGCTTGCTTAGTGATTTGCAAGCATTGATTGAATTGTCAGAGCGGAATGACAGTAAAGAGTTCGAGGCAACTCTTTCGCTATTTAACAATCGCTATCTCAAGTTCATAAGATAAGATGTCACTTGCACTTATTAGTAAGCGATTGGAATACAGGCTAAGTAACGGTCATTTTATCAGAAAGTTGAGTAAGGATGGTTATGACTTTAATTAATCTCAGAATATGCCTAATCACTGCGCTGCTTTTTATTTTGTCAAATAGGACAATTGGGCAATCCCAGAATTGCTATGCTACTTGGACGACAATTACTACTACTTTTAATCTTTGCGGAGGCACAGCTAACAGTATTAGCGGTAACGTCAAGCAAGAGTCAAGAACGCTTCGTTGGCCGGACCAATACACAGACAATTTCAAAGCTACTGGCGCAGGTGGCTGTTTACCTTACCGTGTTACATGCTGTCAGATTAATGCTAGCAGATGTGAAACCTATGGCCTTTTTTATCCAGTGATTCGAAATTCCAATGGGTTTTTCATGCAGATAACTCAGGATACGAAGCCACATCTTTTTTGGGAAGGTGATTGCAGTTTTCCTTGCTTGAACAATAAATACCAATGCTTTTCTCACTTTGAAGGAGGCGGCTATGCAACTGATTATGAACCTGTTGGGCCTGAGAGGCGGTGGGAACCCGAGAACGGACAACATTTATGTGCTACCCCCACCCCAACGCCGCACCCAACGCCGCGAGTCGTTTCTGATGAAGAAAGAGCTTGCGAAGCGGAGCTCTCTAATAACTTTTCCTCTGGCTGTAGTACCAGTACTTTTGGCATAGGCGAAGCTAGAACACTTAGCCCGAATAGATCATGCTGTCGTGTTAGCCCGCTTGTGGTGGATATGGATGGAGACAGTTTTCATTACACGGACGTGGCGGGCGGCGTGAGATTTGATTTGACGGGAGATGGGCGAAAATTTCAGGTCGCCTGGCCGACAATTACCTCCGGCGATGCCTGGCTGGTGTTAGATCGCAATGACAACGGAACGATAGACAGCGGGCGTGAGCTATTCGGTAACTTCACGGCGCAAGTCGCAGACGTTCAGACAGGGAATGGCTTTTTGGCTTTGGCTGAATACGATAAGCCTGTGTATGGCGGCAATGGCGATGGCGTAATAAACGCGCAAGACGAAGTCTTCTCTTTCCTGCAACTATGGCAGGATGCGAATCATAACGGCGTTTCAGAACCAAACGAGTTAACCTATGTTACTGCCCGAAACATCGTCAGCATACCGTTGACCTATTGGGAGGGAACCCTGACTGACCAATATGGCAATCGCTTCAGTTTGAAAAACAACGTTACACTCTCCGATGGCAGTCAGCGCGTAATCTGCGATTCGTATCCTCAATTCGTCCCCATCGAACTATCCATGCCATACCCCCTGCTTGTTTGCGATGGCACAGGGCTGGCCGCCACGACGATTTCCTGGAGCGGGCCGCCAAATGCGCAGATACGTTTTGACTCTCCGCAGGGAGAACTGTGTGCAAGTTCGGGCGGCAGTTTAACGGGCAGCATGGTGACCGGGAAGAGTCTTTACGACGGTCGGCAGATATTCATGGTTGACGGCGCAGACGGTTCATATCTGATGAGCACCGCAATCTCAGTGGTGCCACCTGGCAATGGAGCGGCCGCTTGCCCGTATTGGGTGACCACATCGGGAATCTGTGACGGCGTGTGTACCAGCACCATTTCCTGGAATTTCCCTGAAGCAAGTTTGGTTCAAGTACGCCTGAACTCCTTCACCGGGCCAGTCTTTGCGAATGGCGGCGGAGTTGGGAGCCAGACGAGTAACTTCACGACTGCTCCGGTCTTCTATCTGGTTGATGTTACTAACGGCATGCCGGGTAAGTTACTTGGAAGTTACGCGGTTAATTACTCGACCCAAACTTGCAAGATACTAGCAAGCCCGAATCCGGCAACTGTTTGTGATGGAACTGGCCTCGCGGCAGTAACGCTTAACTGGGATTCGGGATTAAAAGACTCGGTGACACTACAGATTCGGCGGGATTCCGCGACTGGCGAATTGGTTGCTAGCGGAGGTTCATCAGGTACATTCACGACGGGTAAGTGGGTCAGCAATGGAACGCGCTTTGTACTGATCCAAGCTCCTAGCAAGAGCGGCACTACCGATGGGCCTACCCAAGAGTCGCTTGGTTCGACCGTAGTGACAGTGACCTCGAACGGTTGTAATGGTTTCCAGAAAACGGCGCTGAACAAAAACCGACGCTGAATTGCGCGGTGGAAATGCAAAGGGCGGAAGTGGAAATGTGATCATTTCTTCCGCCCTTTTTCTTTTAACGTCTATTGCTTCATTTGCTATCCAGCCGTTTACTTCTGCCTTCCACCTTTGGCGCAATCTCGGCCGCCGCCACAATCGCATTCGCCAACACCGTCGAATCAATCTGCGCCGATTGCGGATCAAGCAATGTTTGCGCGCCATTCAACATCGCGTAACCATCGCCGCCATTCGCCAAAAACGTCGTGCAAGCCAGCGCATAGGTTTTCTTTTCATCGAGCGGTTGGCCGTTGACCGTGCGTTTGACGACGCGCGAGCCAACAGGTTTGCGGCCATCGAAATCGAACTGCACGCCCGCCACTTGCGGGAATCGCCCACTCTCACTTTCTTCGACGACCTGGCTGACGCCGTTTTCCAATGCTGCGCGCAAGACGGTATCGCTCACGGCCTGGGGCTTTCTATCGTCAAATGGATCGCCGAAGCCCATCACGGCTCGATCACCCTGGCCAGCCAGCCCGGCCACGGCAGTACGTTTCGCGTCTCATTACCGCTGGAACAACAGTAGCGTTCCGCGCACAGTATTGACCTACCGCCGCGTACCTGGCTCTTTCTCGCTGTGCGTCATTAATAACCTCGGCGGCGCTCTCACTTTCATCCAGCGTTCATCTTCCCTGACTACACTGGTCCCGGCAGCGCGTGACGCCGCTGCCGGGAGAGCGGTAGAGAGAGCGCAAGCCAAAGGGCCATGCTCGTAATTGCGCCATTACTTGAGCGTGGCCGCTTGCGTTCTCTTCATCGCCTGTAGGACTGAATTCCTTGGGAGGCTCGATGCAAACACCTACATCCGCCCGTCACCGCAGCGTTAAACGCCTGACAACCTTGTTGCTGGCATTGCTGCTGCTGGGGCTGGGATTGGCAACCGGTTCGCGGGGACAAACCAGCACTGACCCGCTGGTCGTGTTGGGCTACAACGAACTGGGCATGCATTGCATGAATCAGGACTTTTCAGAAATCTGCCTTCTGCCGCCTTTCAACACGCTGCGCGCCGAAGTGATTGATCGTTCGGGCACAGAGCCGCGCATCGTCCGCACAGGCGTGACGGTGCGTTACGCCCTTCCTTTCAACACCCGTTCCGCCGACAAAACCAATTTCTGGCGCTACGTCAAAATGCTGTTTGGCGTAGCGCTCGCGCCCAACATCGGCCTGACCGGCAACGGTTTGAGCGGCACCATGCTGCCGACAGCCCGCAATGATTGGGAAGCGAGCGGCATCCCCCTCACGCCGCTGGATGATTTCGGACGCGACAACCCCTATCCACTGGCGCAAATCACGGTCGTGCGCAATGGCCAGGTCGCCGGACAAACGCGCGCGGTCGTGCCGGTTTCGTGGGAAATCAGTTGCAACCTCTGCCACGGCGGCGGCCTCTCGGTCGGCACTGACATTCTGCGCAAACACGACAAGCTGCATAACACCAAACTCGAACAGGCCAAGCCGGTGCTGTGCGCCAGTTGCCACGCCGATCCGGTCTTGAATGCGCCCGGTCAAACAGGCGTTTCGACGCTTTCGCACGCGATGCACCGCGCCCACGCCACGCGCGTCGCCGATTTGAATCTGAGCAATTCCTGTTACGCCTGTCATCCGGGCATGCGCGCGCAATGCCAGCGCGACGTGCATTTGAGCAAAGGTCTCAATTGCACGAACTGCCACGGCGATATGCAGGCTGTCGGCAACGCCAGCCGCCGTCCCTGGGTGGATGAGCCGCGCTGCACCAGTTGCCATCAACGCGCCGGGTTTGAATTTGAAGAGACGGGCAAACTTTACAAGGAATCGCGCGGCCACCAAGGCGTCACCTGTGCGGCCTGCCACGGCAGCCCGCATGCCATCACGCCGACAGTGACGGCGGCGGATAATTTACAGGCCATCAATTGGCAGGGGCATCCGGGCAAAATTGATACTTGTACCGTTTGTCACCGGCAACGCCCGAACGAGACCTTTCCGCATCGGCTGGGAGACTGACGTGGGCTTGTTTGAATGAATGCTGTGTCTTGAACGGGCGGCGCGCGGAGGGGGAACAATTGAAGGGAAATGATTTCACAAGGACTGTCGTGTTACCGCGTTCATGCCCATAGCAAAACGGCCGTGACGACGGCTGACACTATGAACCCTAAAGGAGCAATGCTAACGGGTGCGGCGATGCTGGCGCTCACACCGTGGCGATAAAAACAGATGTTGAATTCGTATTACTTTGTGATTCCCTTTGTCTTGCAAGTCCTGTGGATCGCGGTGGATGAGTTTTATTGTCATCACCAACGCAAATTACCGCGCTGGGAACGTATTGGCCATCCCCTGGACACGATCACCGTGCTGGCCTGCCTGTTTTGGGTTTTATACGTGCCCATCACAGCCACATCGGTGCGCGTGTTTATCGGGTTGAGCATCTTCTCCAGCCTGTTTGTGCTGAAAGATGACGAGGTGCATTTCAAAGAGTGCGGTGTGTTTGAACGTTGGCTGCATACATTGGTGTTGACCTTGCATCCGGTGGTTTTGCTGTGCGCGGGTTTGCTCTGGCCCGCTTTGCAAGGGACGACCGGGCACTTTTACGACTTGATTCAATATCACGGTTTTGAGCACAGCTTTCTTGTCTTTGAAACGGCGATGATCGTGCTCTTTCTCTTTTACCAAACGATCTACTGGAATTTCATTTACCAGCCCGTCAATCGCGTAACACGCCCAACGCTCAAACCGGTTCCGGCGAGCAGTGTAATCCAAGAGCAACCGGGACAGGCCCATCCGCTCCCGGTCTTTGAGTTGGCGTATTCAGAGAAGGAGCAAATGTCATGAGGCCAGGTTTTTTCAAGCCCTTTTTGCGCTTGCTATTCTGCCTGCCGTTGTTGGCGTTCACCACACTGGGGCAAACCAATACCGGCAAGGCCCCGGCTCATCATTACACGCTGGTCCCGGCGGAAAGCAGCTTTACGGTTTTCGTCGCCAAAGCGGGCTTACTGAGCGGCATCGCGCACGATCACAACATCGGCGTGAAAGGCTTCAGCGGCGAAATCAACGTGCCAGGCGCGAGCTTCGACGCGGGCAGCGTGCAACTCGAAGTGCAAACCGAGTCGCTCACGCTGCTGGATAACATCAGCGAAAAAGACCGTGCTGAAATCACTAAAAACATGCGCGGCGCTGTGCTGGAAACCGCCAAGTTTCCCAAGGTGGTTTTCCGCTCGACTTCGCTGACTGGTTTCACACCGAAAGAAAACGGGGCGAGTTTTACCTTGAATGGCGATTTGACGCTGCACGGCATCACGAAACGCCTCGCGCTGCCCGTGACGGTGGTGCAAACGGGGCAGACCCTGCGCATCACCGGCCAATACACCCTGCACCAAACGGATTTCGGCATCACGCCCTATTCCGCCGCGCTGGGCACGATCAAGGTAAAAAACGATGTAGTCATCAAATTCAATCTGGTAGCCAAGTCTTGAAAGATTGACTTCACACGGTGGGACTGGGGCCGCGCGTTTGCGGAGCGATAGGAGTGGACGGTTCACACGTGGCCTCCTGACGCGGCCACAACTGCTTCTATCGTTCCGCAGACGCCCGGCCCCAGTCCCACCGTGTGGCTTTGCTGGGAATTCATCTATCGAAATAGAGATGCCTCATAGCACCTGATTTGAATGAGAGGAGAACGACCAATGCGCGAACGTAAACATGGCTTTACCTGGTTTGGCAGCCTCGGCATCTTGCTGGCATTGACCGGCGCATTGGTGAACGGGCGGCAGCCGCTGGCTTACGCCGCCGTGCAGGCAGACGACCTCGTCACCTTTATCGGCACCCTCGGCGGCACTGAAAGCCGCGCCTTGGGCATCAATTCGTTGGGCCACATCGTCGGCTGGGCCAGTCTGGAAAACGGCAAACAACATGCCTTCCTCTGGGACGGCGCGGCCTTGCGCGATTTGGGCGTGCTGGCAAGCGCGAATGAAAGCGTTGCCTATGCCATCAACGACGCCGGGCAAATTGCAGGCGCGTCGAGCAGTTTGGGCGACATCACGCCGCGCGCCTTCCGCTGGCAAAACGGCACGCTGACGGACATCGGCGCCTTCACCCCACGGGCCATCAACAAAAACGGTGACGTCGCGGGCACGCTGCCAATCAAACGCAACGGCTTGGATTGGTTCGAGCACGCCTGTCTCTGGCGCAACGGCACGCTCACCGATTTAGGCACGCTGGGCGGCAATAACAGTTATGCCTACGCCATCAATGATGCAGGTTTCGTCGCCGGCGTATCGCAAGTGCAAGACGATCTGCGCACAAAGGCTTTCTTGTGGAGCAACGGCACACTCAGCGATTTGGGCGCGCTGGGCGGCAACAGCAGCCAGGCGCTGGCGCTGAGCAATACGAATCAGGTCGCGGGCGTTTCAGACACAGCGAGCGGCGCGCCACATAGCACGCTGTTCGCGCTCAACGCTACAGGCGGCGTGGCCAGCCGCACAGATTTGGGTGCGCTCGACAGTTCGTATAGTTACGCTTACGCCGTCAACGGCAAAGGCCAGACGGTCGGCACGAACGGGCACGCGTTGTTGTGGCAAAACGGCACGGCGTTCGATTTGAATTCGTTGCTGCCCGCCAACAGCGATTGGGTGTTGCAGAACGCGGCGGCCATTAATGACAACGGCCAGATTGCCGGTTGGGGCACTTTTCAAGGTTCGACGTATGCGTTCGCGTTGCGGCCCATTGCCAACGCCTGGACAGCCAGCGTTTCGGCAGCCAGCTATGACGGAACCAAACTCGCGCCGGAATCCATTTGCGCGGCCTTCGGTGTCAATTTAAGTGCGGCGACAGCGGGCACGATTTCAGCAACATTGCCGATCACCTTGGCGGGCACATCCGTGACGGTGCGCGATAGCGCGGGGAGGCTCTGGCCTGCGCCGCTCTTTTTCGTTTCGCCCAACCAGATTAATTATTTGATCCCCGCTGAAGCGGCCAATGGCCCAGCCACGCTGATTGTCAGCAATCGCGCCAATGTACTCACCTTGGGGACGATCAACCTCGCCAAAGTCGCGCCGGGCGTTTTCAGCGCGGATGCCAGCGGACGCGGGTTGGCGGCGGCCCTGGCCTTGCGCGTCAAGGCGGATGGTTCGCAAACCTATGAATCCGTCGTGCGTTTCGATCCCGTCCAAAACAAGTTTGTCGCCGTGCCGATTGATTTGGGCCCAGCCAGCGACCAGGTTTTTCTGATTCTTTATGGCACCGGCTGGCGAAACCGCAGCAGCCAGTCAGCCGTCATGGTCAAAGTAGGCAATGCCGACGCCCCCGTGAGTTTCGCCGGAGCACAAGGTTCTTTGACGGGCCTGGATCAAATCAACGTGTTGTTACCCAAAGCACTCGCCGGAAGAGGTGAAGTTGAGGTATCGTTGATTGCGGACGGCCAAACGGCCAATCCGGTGAGAGTCAGCATTCGCTGAACCTGAACTTCAAGTAATTCAAAAGAAATTTGGTAGTGGCTCAAAGGGGAGAGGTCTTGCTGCAGATGAACGCTGGAAAACGCGGATCAGTCCTGTTAGCCGATTGAATTAATCTGCGTTGGTCGGCGTTGATCTGCGGCGTGGCTCGCTCCCCATTGACCCACTACCAGAAATTTCAAGCACCCTACTTCAAGCACGATGAAGACGCGATTTTTCCTGCACGGTTTGAGCCGATTAGCGTTAGCTATCGCCCTGGGCGGTTTCGCTTTAAGCAACAACGGCTTCGATTTCAAACCCACGCCGACTCAGGCGCAAGCCGTTCAACCTCTGGCGTTCGCCGCCATCGGCGACAGCGGCACGGGCGGAGCGGAACAATACGCCGTGGCCCGCGCGATGGAACAAGCTTATGCGACGACGCCATTTGAGTTGGTTCTGATGTTGGGCGATAACTTTTATGGCGGCGTGGATTACGTCAAGAAATTCGAGACGCCGTATGGCAAGCTCCTAACCCAGGGTGTCAGTTTTTTTGCCGCGCTCGGCAACCACGATAACGGCAAATCCAACCTGGAAACGGGCTACGCGAAATTCAACATGGGAGGCCGCCGCTATTACACGTTCACGCGCAACGGCACTGACGAGCAACCGCTGGCGCAATTCTTCGCCCTCGATTCGGCGCAAATGGATGCGGCGCAGGTGGCGTGGCTGGAGCAGACGCTGAGCCAGTCCACCGCGCGCTGGAAGATCGCGTTTTTCCATCATCCGCTTTATTCTTCGGGCAAGACGCACGGGGCGGATCTGAAATTGCGCGCCCAGTTGGAACCGCTTTTTGTGAAGCACAACGTGCAATTGGTGCTGAACGGCCACGAACATTTTTACGAACGGCTCAAACCGCAAAACGGCGTGCAGTATTTCATCTCGGGCGCGGCGGGCAAGCTGCGCCGGAATAATATCAAGCGCGAGGATCCGGCTTTGGCCTTCGGCAATGACCAGGCGCAACACTTTATGCTTTTCGAGATAAATGCCAACGAACTGACCTTCCGCGCCATTAGCGATAGTGGTGCCGTGCTCGACAAAGGCACATTCAGTGCGCCCCTCAACCACCATGCCCCAGCCGAAAGAGGCCACGAGTGAGCCGCCGCGCAATGGCAGCGCGCGCACGTTGGCGCCGAATTCTGTGCCCTTCCTTGCGACTCTGGCGTCCTTGCTGGCAGGCTGTCGCCGATTCCAAGCAGTTACCGATCACCTCTCTCATAAAACCCGATAAGGAGGAAGCGCTCTTGCGCAAATTCAAATTCCAAGCTTTTCGTCTGTTCAGCGCCGCCTTGGCTCTGATGTTCATCGCCTTGGCCATACAAGCCCAGGATGCTTTTGAAGTCCAGGTCTACGAATATGAGACCGTGCCAAAGGGCATGTGGAATCTCGAAACCCACATGAACTTCACCGGTCGGGGCACGAAATTTTTTGAAGGCCCGGTGGCGCCAACCAATCATCAGTTTCATCTGACCTTCGAGCTGACACGCGGCATCACCGATAATTTCGAGATGGCCGGTTATCTGGTGTTGGCGGCCCGCCCCGATGGCGGCGCCGAATATGCGGGCTGGCGTTTGCGCCCGCGCGTCTCGCTGCCGAAGTCCTGGCATCTGCCCGTAGACGTCAGTCTCAGCGGTGAGGTCGGCTTTCCGCACAAAGTCTACGAAGAGAACTCCGTCACCTTTGAATTCCGCCCCATCCTCGAAAAGAAACTCGGCCGCTGGCAACTCGATTTCAATCCTGTGCTCGCGCGCGCGCTGCGCGGGCCTGGCAAGCACGACGGTTGGGAATTCGAACCGGGGGCGCGCGTTGGATATGGCATCAACGACAAGCTGGATTTGAGCCTGGAGTATTACGGCGCGACCGGGCCGTTGCGCGAGCCGTTGCCACGCGGCGAACAAGTGCATCAATTCTATCCGGGCTGGGATTATCAATTTTCCAAAAACCTCGTCTGGAATTTCGGCATCGGCGTCGGCGTGACTGAAGCGGGTAACCGCTTGGTTTACAAATCGCGCATTGGTTATCTCTTCGGCAAAAAGAAGTGAAACGGATCAGGCTTCTGACGGCTTGCTTACTCCTTCGGCAAGCTGAGGCGGCGCTTTCGCTCTCAGGTTACGGCGGCATCTTCAGCGCCGTAGTTCAAGACTCCATTGACCCGCGCAGTCATATTGCCCGCGCATCAACTCCTCACACGGCGTGGCAACCGCGTGACCAACAGCGGGCGACGCAGCGATTGTCTGTGGCTGTCCCGCTAGCGCTCTTTTTGCACTTCCTGCTACTATTCGCCGCGTTCGGCTCGCAACGTAACGCGCCGTCATCGTCATCAACGTTTTCTTCGCCTTGGTCAGCAGCAGCGCAGTTTCCGGATAAGCGAATAGTGGTTGGTCGTTCAGGGATTGAGCATTCCGGCGTTGTTGACCTTGCTGATGCTCTCGACAAGGTGAGAAGGGGAAGAGCGAGCGAAACGGCGTGCACTTTCTGCGTCAAATACCATGACAGCGATTGAGACTGTGCCTCTTCAATTGAGATGATTTGCAGCGGAATCAAAACACGCAAAGCCTGCAATTGCCTGCTGCTGGGACGAATGATGGTTGTGTTGTTTACACTAACCTGCTCCGCTACAGCGCAGCCAACAGCAATTGTGCAAACTGTGCAAAGCTTGCGCAAAATCAAGGCGGATGCAATGGATGATCCGCTTCCGACTGCTGTTCGCCCTTTGCTGACGCAACTCAAGCGGCAACTGCGTGAGTTAATTTCCGATACGCTCAGTGCACCGCAAACGCGCCGCCTTACTCCGTCACAAGTACGCGCCAACGTGCTGGCGCAACTCGCAAGTATGGGCGTTCGGGTACCACCGCCAGAAACGGAGGGCAGAGATAGCAATGCTTTTGACACGAGTTATGTCTATGGCGACATTCATCAGATCACTGTCAACCGCCCCGTCGGACATCCCGACTTGCTCGCCGTCACAACGACCATTGGAATTTGCTGCGGTGAAGACTCATCGCTTTACCTCTTCAAAAGGCGTGGCAGGCGATGGCAGGTGGTGCTGAGGCAAGAGGCAAACGGCTATGCCGAAATCAACGGCGCGCAGGCGAGGTTCAAGTATGCACTCGCACCTTCAGACAAGCACGGTAATTTCGTTGTCGTAACAGCGAACGTCAATCCTTGGTGCACTTCGAATTGGCAGCAACTGCGCTATCGCGCTATGCGCATTGGCCGTAGCGCGAATCAACCGCGCCTCATATTGAAGCGGGATGCAATTATCTACTTGGGCATTAATCCGCCTGTCTATCGCCTCAAAGTAAGGGCGCAGCGCTTTAGTTTGAAGTTTTACGGTGAGGCAGATCGTCGGGCTATCGAAAACGGTGCTACAACTCGGCGAGTGATCTTGCATTATACCGTTGATGGGAATCGCATCAGGCCAGCAAGGATAACAAAACGATGAGCCACGTTGTGTTGCTCGGTGATTCAATTTTCGACAATACCGCCTATGTAAATGGTGGCCCAGCTGTCCTACAGCAACTTCACGCTGTTTTGCCTGCCGACTGGCGCGCCACGCTTTGCGCCGTTGATGGCAGCATGACAACCAACGTGCAACGCCAGTTGGAGAAATTGCCAAGCGACGCTGATTTCCTGGTTGTCAGCATTGGCGGCAACGACGCGATTGATTCGTCCGACGTGCTCACGCTTAGTGCCCAGTCGGTTGCCGAAGCGCTGGCGCATCTGGCGAGCCGGGCGGATCAGTTTGAATACAACTACCAAGTGATGTTGCGGGCGGTGCTTGATCGCAAGCTTCCGACTACGCTCTGTACGGTTTACTATCCGCGTTTCACCGAAGCCGCCTTCCAGCGCGTCGCGGTGACGGCGCTGACGGTTTTCAACGATTGCATCATCCGCGCCGCGTTTGCCCACGGCTTACCACTGCTCGATCTTCGGCTGATCTGCAACGAAGATGCCGACTTCGCCAATCCGATTGAGCCTTCGGTACAAGGCGGCGCTAAGATCGCGGCGGCAATCAACCAAGTCGTAACCGAACACGATTTCAGACAATCGCACACACGGGTTTTCGTTTAACGCACATGACCAACTCACTCGAATCCAAAATCCAATCCGAACTCACGGTCATTCTCGGCAAAGACGGCGTCATCACCGACGACGCTGAACTGCTCGTGTATGAATGCGACGCGATGACGACGCACAAGACGCGCCCGCTGGCCGTCGTCTTTCCGCGCACGACCGAAGACGTGGCGCGGGTGGTCAAGCTGCTGCACGAACACGAAATTCCGTTTGGCCCACGCGGCGCGGGCACGGGCTTGAGTTCGGGCGCGGTGGCCGTGGGCTGTGAAGCCGGGACGCGCGCCGTCATCATCGAGATGGCGCGGATGAATAAAATCCTCGAAGTGGATTACGCCAACCGCCGCGCCATCGTGCAGCCGGGGCTGATCAACGTCCGCCTGTCGCAAGCCATCGCCACCAACAATTACCATTACGCGCCCGATCCGTCGTCGCAGACTTCGTGCACCATCGGCGGCAACGTGGCCGAGAATGCGGGCGGGCCGCATTGTTTGAAATACGGCGCGACGACCAATCACATTTTGGGCCTGACCGTAGTGCTGCCGACCGGCGAGGTTGCGCAACTGGGCGGTGGCGGGGCCGAGACGATTGGCTACGATTTGCTGGGCGCGTTTGTGGGCAGCGAGGGCACCTTCGGCATTGCGACCGAAGTCACCGTGCGATTGACGCGCACGCCGCAATTGACAATCACGTTGCTGGCCGATTTCCTGGACATCAACGACGCCAGCCGCGCCGTCTCGGCGATCATCGCCGCCGGGTTGCTGCCCGCCGCGCTCGAGATGATTGACAAGGTGGTCATCAACGTCGTCGAAGATTCCGTCTTCGCCGCCGGGTATCCGCGCGATGCCGCCGCGTGTTTGATCGTCGAACTCGATGGCTTGCAGGCTGGCTTGGAAACCCAGGCGCGCCGCGCCGCCGACATCTGCCGCGAACTCGGCGCGCGTGAGGTGCGCGAGGCGCGCGATGAAACCGAGCGCAAGAAACTCTGGGCCGGACGCAAAGGCGCGTTTGGCGCGCTGGGCCGCGTCAGCCCCGATTTGTTTGTGCAGGACGCCGTGGTGCCACGCACCAAGTTGCCTGAAGTGCTGGCGAACATTTACGCCATCGGCGCGAAATACGACATCCGCCTCTCGACGGTCTTCCACGCGGGCGACGGCAATCTGCACCCGAACCTGAATTTCGATGGGCGCGATCCCGACGAGGTCGCGCGCGTGCACGCCGCCAGCAAAGAGATCATGAAACTCTGTGTGGACGCGGGCGGTTCGATCACGGGCGAGCACGGCGTGGGCATGGACAAGATCGGCTATATGCCGATGATCTTCGATCAGGCTTCGTTGGATGCGATGCTGGCCGTCAAGTCGGTTTTCAATCCGACGGGCTTGTGCAATCCGGGCAAGGCGGTGCCGGCGCAGCGGATGTGCAAGGAGTATAAGCAGGGCTTCGATTTTGCCGTGAGCTAATCGTGGAGGTCTTTTATGTCGTACCTGGAAGTGAGCGAACTGACGCAAGACGCTGAAGTCGTCCTGACGGATGAAGCGGATGAACCGCTTGATGACTTCTTCGAAGTTTTCCACGCAAATGCAACAGACCTCATCAGCGGCGGGCGTTCAGAGTTCCGCCTTTAGGCGGTTGCGCGCCGCAGGCGCGTTTGTGGCGCTACGCGCCGCCACCGCCTAAAGGCGGAACTCTGAACACCTGTTCGCCACGGCGTACTTTTCAACCGTTGTTCTAACTGCGGTTGTTTCGATCCAAACACAAATAAGGACAGGGAACAGGATGGTTTCGCGGCGTGATCTTTTACGCGGGCTGGCTGCGGGCGTTTCAGCAGTCAATCCAGCTTGGGCTACGGCTCTTCAACAACTCACAACACCGGCAACGGATAAAGTCGCCGACCGTTTCGCGCTCGTTTATCCAAGCTCCGTCCGGCTGGGCGGCTTCCTCGGCGAACGCTGCCGCAAGAACGAACAGGCGCGCCTGTTGACCAAGAGCGAAAGCGATTTGCTCAGCGGCTTTCAACGTCGTCCTACCCAGGAGGCTGGCAAACAAGCGTGGATTGGCGAGCACGCGGGCAAATGGTTGCACGCGGCAACGCTGGCGTGGGTTTACACGGGCGATGCCGAGTTGCGCGCGAAACTCGATCGTGTAGTCAGCGCGCTGCTGGCGACGCAAAAGGCGGATGGCTATCTGGGCACTTATGCCGACGATCAGCATTGGGCGATGGGGCGCGAACAGAAGTGGGACGTGTGGGTGCACAAATACGACCTGCTCGGCTTGTTGACCTACGCGCAATACACCGGCGATGCGCGTGCGCTCGAAGCCGCGAAGCGCATCGGCAATCTGTTGCTTGCCAACTTCGGCGTGGGTGGGCCATTGGACATCAACGAACGCAGCACGCACGTGGGGATGGCTTCGGGCAGCGTGCTCGAACCAATCGTGCTGTTGTATCGCGCGACCGGCGATCAACGCTTTTTGGATTTCGCGCGGCTCATCGTTGACAAGTGGGAAGCCGCCAATGGGCCGAAACTCGCCAGCCAGCTCGCGGGCAACGTGCCGGTCAATCGCACGGCGGATGGCAAAGCCTACGAAATGCTGTCGTGTCTGGTGGGCCTGTGTGAGTTGTATCGCGCGACGGGCGAGGCGCGTTATTTGAATCCGGTGCTCAATGCCTGGCTCGACATCGTGAACAACCAACTGCTCGTCACCGGCAGCGGCAGCAGCGCCGAGCATTGGACGGAGGCGCGGCAATACCTTTCGAGCGTGAATGACAAAGTCGCCGAGACCTGCGTGTCGGTGACGTGGATTCAATTGAATCAGCAATTGCTGCGGCTGACGGGCAATGCCAAGTACGCCGACGAATTGGAGAAGACCTTTTACAACCACCTGGCCGCCGCCGAGCGGCCCGATGGCGCGGCTTGGTGCTATTTCACCGCGCACGACGGGCGCAAGCCTTACCAGACCGAGCAGAACTGTTGCACGTCGAGCGGGCCGCGCGCGTGGGCAATGCTGCCGACGTTCGCGTATCAAACGACCGATGACGGATTCGTCATCAACTGCTTTGGGCCAAGCACGGCGACGCTGAAATGGAAAGACGGCAAGACGGTGACGATCCGGCAAGAGACGAACTATCCGGTCGAAGGCCGCGTCGTCATCAGCGTCACGGTGCCGGAGCCGTTGAAATTCGCGCTGCGCGTGCGCGTGCCCGCGTGGTCGCAACTGAGCGGCATCAAGGCCCGGCCCGGCGATTATTGGCTGTTGCGCCAAACGTGGAGCAAGACGCAAACCCTCGTGCTCGATTTCGCGCTGCCGGTGCGGCTGGCAATGGGCAGCGGCGCGCAAAGCGGACGTGTCGCCGTGTTGCGCGGGCCGCAGGTGCTGGCACTGGACGAGCAATTCAATCCCGACCTCAAACCGTTTGCGGCTGTCGCGTTGACCAGTGCCGCGCCAAAGCTGAAAACCAATGTTGGGTTGCGCGACGCCGATGGCTTGCCGGTTTACGAAACCGAAGGCGTGGTGACGCGTGACACCGGGCAGCATCGCGCGGGTGATCGAGCGACGTTGCGTTTGACGCCGTTTGCCGCAGCGGGCGCGACAGGAAAAGAGTTGGCGGTGTGGCTGGGCGCGGCATCAGGTTGAGGGGGGGTCTGTGCTTCCCAAACAAACTTCAAATTGAGGACTATCAGCCGCAGATGAACGCGGATAAACGCCGATGGTTTTATCCGCGTTTATCCGCGTTCATCTGCGGCAAGTCGCTCTCACCCATACTGCTGAAAAAGGATGACTGAATGAAACTTCGCTGCATACCGCTCATCACCTTGCTGCTGGCTTTTGCAGCCACAGCGTTCGCCCAACAACAAACCACGCCACCACCGGTAACGCCCGCGCCCGATTCGCCCGAAGCGTTGCAACGACGGATTGATCAGATGCAAAGACGCATGCAGGATTGGCCGCAACTGGGCCGCTATCGCGACAAGAATGCCGGCGTGCAACCGCCCGCCAAAGGCGAACAGCGCGTCGTTTTCATGGGCGATTCGATCACCGATAGTTGGAAGCTGGATGAATACTTCCCCGGCAAGCCGTATATCAATCGCGGCATCAGCGGCCAGACAACGCCGCAAATGCTGATTCGCATGCGGCCCGACGTGATCGCGCACGCGCCCAAAGTCGTCGTCATTCTGGCGGGCACCAACGACATCGCGGGCAACACCGGGCCGATGACCGTCGAGATGATCGAAGACAACTATGCTTCGATTGCCGAACTCGCCAAGGCCAACGGCATCCGCGTGGTGTTCTCATCCGTGCTGCCGGTGCACGATTACAACGAGCGCAGCAAAAAGACCGCTGGCCGCCCGCCCGAAAAGATTCTGCAACTCAACGCCTGGCTTAAAGACTATTGCGCCAAACACGGCCACATCTATCTCGACTACTTCGGCAAGATGGTGGATGAGCAAGGCTTCCTCAAAGCCGAACTCGCCAACGACGGCCTGCATCCGAACGCGGAAGGCTACAAAATCATGGCCCCGCTGGCGGAAGCGGCGATTGCACAAGCGCTCAAGAAGAAAGGATGAGAAGTGAGGGATGAAGGATGAGGGATGAAGGATGAACAAATCCTTTTTCATCCCTCATCCTTCATCCTTCATCCCTCCAAAGATGCACCACATCTCCGTCATTCGCGGCGACGGCGTAGGCCCTGAGATCAGCGATGCAACGATGCGCGTGATCGAGGCGGCGGGGGTGAAGTGTGCCTGGGACGTGGTGCCCGTCGGACAATTGGCCGATGCGCGCTACGGCGCCACCTTGCCGCGCGAATCGCTGGACAAGCTGCGCGCCAGCCGCGTCGTGCTGAAAAGCCCGCTCGTCATCGTGCCGATGGGCCACAAGGTCGTCATCGAACACGACGACGGTTCGCAGCGCATTTACTCCAACGCCAACACGGCGCTGCGGCTCGAACTGGGCGCTTACGTCAACGTGCGGCCTGTGCGCGCCTTCGAGGGCGTGCGCGCCCACACGCCCAAACTCGATGTCGTCATCATCCGCGAATTGACCGAAGACATTTACAGCGGCTACGAACACCAGGTCGGCGAGGATGCCGCTACCGCCATCAAGATCACCACGCGCAAGGCGTCTGAACGCGCGGTGCGCTTTGCTTTTGAATACGCGCGGAAGAGCGGACGCAAACACGTCAGCGTGATTCACAAAGCCAACGTGCTGCAATTGACCGACGGCTTGTTTCTGCGCACGGCACGCGAGGTAGCGCGTGAATACGACGACGTGCGCTTTGACGATGCGATGGTGGATTCGTGCGCCTATCAGTTGGCTTGTTTGCCTGACGTATGGGACGTGCTGGTGATGCCGAATCAGTACGGCGATATTCTCTCGGATTTGTGCGCGGGCTTGGTGGGCAGCTTTGGCTTAGCCCCCGGCGCGTGTTTTGGCGAACAGTGCGCGATCTTCGAGGCGGCCCACGGCGCAGCGCCCGATCTGGCGGGCAAGAACGTCGTCAACCCGACGGCGCTGATCTTGTCGGGCGCGCTGATGCTGGATCATCTGGGCGAACGCGAGGCCGCGCAACGCATTCGCAAGGCGGTCAAGACGGTGTTGCAACAAGGGCGCACGCTGACGCCGGATTTAGGCGGTTCAGGCAAAACCACGGCGATGACCAACGTCATCATTGATCATCTATGAGATGTGGGGCACGAGTAGCGCAACCCTGCCGAGGTTGCGCAGCTTCATCAACTCCAGCCCTGGCCGCAACTGAAACCATGTTCGTAACAGATGCAGCCGCGCAACCTCGGCAGGGTTGCGCTACTCTCGCGGGCGCCGTCGCTTTGTTCACTTGCCCACACTCAACCGCACCTCAACATTCGTCATCTGTTCGCAGGCCTGCAATTCAAAATCCGGCTGAGTTGCGGCCAGGCGCAACAACCGCGCGCGCACCGCCCGATCTCCCACCGCAAAACTAGCTGCCGGCGGGCGCAATGCGCTAACTGTGACAGCTTCGGCGTAGAGGCGATAGCGGCCCGGCGCTACTCTGTTGAACCCGAAGCGGCCCGCCTTATCCATGACCAGCGTCTCGGCGTAGCGCACCAAATCATCCGCCGCAGCAGCCTCTGCCGGCATCAGATAAACGCGCGCCTGTTCGGGCAAAGCGTTGCCTTCAGCCGCGACCAGACGGCCCCACAAATTGGCGGCCCCGGGCGCAAGCATCAGCGTGATGCCGCTCAGGTCTTCGCCCGGTTTGAGCGGCAGCCCTGTGCGGCCCAGATCAATCTCTCGTAAAGGCTCGCGTGCGCCTCGGTCTGCGGCGGGCAGCAACGTCAACGCGCGCAAATACCAGCCCTCGGTGCGGGCGCTGACCAACGGCCAATACGCCCCGGCAGCCAACCCGCGCAAGACAAACTCGCCTTTGGCATTCAGCCGCGTGTAAGCATACGCAGTCTCGCCTGCCTGGCCTGTTTCCATCCGGCGCGCAGTGATTGAGACCTCTTCAAGCACGGGCGGGCTAGGCGGCGTGCATTTGCTCTCTGGCGCGGGGCTGACGGGTGGATTAGCCGTGATGACGCGCCCGGCCAACGAACCGAGCGGCAAGAGCGTGAGCGTGATGCCAGTGACATCCGCGCCTTTCACTTGCACACGACGCGGCGCGGCTTGCGCCAAATTACCGAGCGGGTTCTCATAACGCACCGCGGTCAGTTCGTATTCGCCTTCCGGCACAGCCTGAAAGCTGAAGTCCGTCTCGCCGCTATTCGCGCTCAGCGTGGCCGTGTTGTAACTGGCTTCACTACCCACCTGTTTGAGCACCAGGTTGATGCCGCCCCGCCCCGCGTTGCTGGGTGCGGTGGCGCCCGCGACTTTGCCGCTGAGCTGGTGGCCGCGTTCGCCGCGATAGCGAATATCAATGCCGCTCGCTTCTTCGCCGAGCTTCACTATGATTTCCTGAGCCGTCGCGCGGTCGGCGGCGGGGTGATAGGTCGGCGTCTCGTTCTGATAGGCCGAAAGCGGCGCGGCAGACTGGCTTGGCCCGTTGGCGACTACGAGATAGGTGCCTTCGCGCAAGCCGTACAAACGATAGATGCCGCGATCATCGGTTGGTTGTGTCTGTTCGGCGCTCCCTTCAACCAGACGGCCCGTGGCATTGCGAATCATCTGTGCAGCGACGCTGACCGCTACGACCGGTTCGCCCAGCGCATTGGTGACGCGCCCGGTGATAACGCCGCCTTTGACCATGGTGAGCGTGGCGGTGTCACCGGGATGGAAGGACGAGGTTGAGGGGCGTTGCATCGTGTAACCCGGCGCATAGGCGTTCAACGAGTATTGCCCCGTCGTCAAACCATCGAAGCTGAATTGGCCTTCGTCATCGCTGGCGGTTGAACCCGAAGCACTGCTGCCACCAATCTGGTACAGCGTAACCGTAATATCGGGCAGCGGCTCTCCGTCAGTGCCAACAACACGCCCTGTCAGCTTGGCGTTGTTGGCGGGAGCAGGCGTTTGGCTTGGCGCGGGGACGCTGAGACTGAACCAACACAATAACAGCAGCCAGGTAAATTGGCAGGTTATGCGTTTCATTGCCGCCTCCCTTGTGCTGACAGATCGAGCGTCAGCGTGACTGGCGTATCGCCCGTGTTGCCGACGGTGATGGTTTGTTTGGTGGAAGCAATCAAGCGGACGGTGGACACTGGCGGCGGGCTATTCGGAACAATTTGCGTAATTGGCACATAGACAGAAACACGCAATTCATAGGTGTCAGCCGTGAGGTATTCCAGCGCAAATCGGCCCTGCGCATCCGCATCGGTGCTCCATCGAGTAGAGTTCGGACTCCCGCTCGGATACGCCGCGACAGACACGCGCGCATTGGCGGGCAAGACAGCGCCAGTAAGCTGGATTTGACCCAGGATGCGCGCACTGCCATAGGTCAGCACAACCCGCACTCCGCTGAGCGGCACGTTGACTTCGAACACCCGGCCCAACACTGCGCCGTTGTGTTCGACGCGGACGAACTCAAAACCGCGCGACTCATAGCTGTTGCCGATAGATAGGCTGTAGCTGCCCGGCTCGATACCGCTAACACGAAAGCTGAAGTCCGATGCGAGCGTGCCGGAATTGCCATAAGGTGAGCGGAGCGCCACCTTCCCCTGTCGAGTCAGGTAGAGTTGCAGCCGCTTCGCGCGCGCCAGCAAAGCCGCATCGGTGACACCTTCAACCATGACTTTGCCACTCACTTGCAAGCCGCGCCGCGCCACAATTTCAAGGCGGGTCGCTACGCCTTCACTCACCTCGAAAGGCTGCGGTTCGGCGTAATACTCGCTGTCCTTGCCATCGTTCCAGTTGTGAATAAAGGCAGCGTAACGGCCCGGCAGGACGCCCTCAAAGCGCTTTTCCCCCTGGCTGTCAGTGACGACTGCATCGCTGTTCACTCGACTAATATCACCAAATGGCTGTGGCCGGATGCTTCCATATCCAACGTGTAAATCAGGCAACGGACGCCGCGTCTCGGCTTCAATCACGCGCACCGTGATGGCGTGCCCGCGCAAACTCGCGCCCAGCTTGATGTCCACCTCGCTGGTCTCGCTGCCATAGCCGACTTCAATCGCTTTCGGCTGCGCCTCGTCAGCCGTGGCGGCCATGTCGTGATGATAAGTGAGTTTGTAGGCGCGGCCTTTTCCGTAGTTGTAGCGCACCGCCCCAGCGCCTTCGTCTTGGCCCACTGCCACCAGATAGCGCCCAGCCGCCAAGCCATACACGCGGTAAATGCCGCGATCATCCGTCTTGAACGTGTTGGCGTAAAGTTGATTGTAGGGCGTCTTCACCCCACTCGCGTTGAGGCGGAACAGCTTGATGTATTCTTCGATCAACGGGCGGCCTGCCGCATCGGTGACGCGCCCGGTAATGACGCCGCCGCGTTCGAGCGTGAGGTCTTGTCCTTCGAGTTGCTCACCGGCGTTGAGCATCACGCTGCGTCCATCCTCGCCGGTGCTCACGTATTCGCGCGCCGCCGCATATATTTTGAAGCTCCCGGCGGGCAAGCCCGTCAACCGGTACTGCCCCACGGCATCCGTCTTGGCCTGCGCGCTGGCGCGTTGCCCGCTGTTGTTAGCCGGCAAAGCCAGTACGGTCACGCCCTGCGCCGGTTTGCCGCCCAACGTGACGCGCCCGCTGATCGTTCCCGTGGCTGGATTGGTTTGCGCCAGCAGCGCGGGGCTGAAACAAAGGAGTGCCAAGACAAAGCCGAGTCGAAGCATTGAAGCAAAAGGAAGCTGCATAAACCCTCCCTGCGAAAGGCATTTGGTTTTGGGCGCGTGTGAGCCGCGACTATTCTACCGGCACCACCGGCACATCCCAATGCGCCAGCAAAATCTCAAAGCGCCGCGCCTCTTCTTTCTTGAATGTCTCTTGATCGGGATAAAGCTGGCGCGCCAGGGCCGCTTCATCAAAGGGCGCGAAAGCCACCGCAGCGCTCTTGAAGGTGATCGTCACGCGAAAGTCCCAACGCCCGTCTTCGGTCGCGTGGTAGCGGGGCTTTTCGACTTTGACGCTGACCATGCGCCCCTGTTCGATCTGCTTCTGCAAGACCGGCAGATGGTTCTTTTTGAAGAGCCGCAGGAATTCGTCGGCGAAGCCCCAGCGGGCTTTGTAGTAGTACTCGACGACGAAAGGTTTGTCCTGCTGAATGGCTGGCACCTCAGCTTCCCCCGCAATCAGCAGTTTGTTGTTCGAAATGGTATCCAACCGTGGGCCGGGCAAAAGCATGGTTTGTCCTGCCACAAACAGCGGCAACCATGCCAAGGCCATTGTTAAAACAGTCACTCGCAAAAGAAATCTCATGGCGTCCTCCTCAACATTTAGGGCTAACGTTTAGCGGCTGGTCAGTGCATCCAGCAGCTTTTGGTGAATCCCGCCGAAGCCGCCGTTAGACATAATCGCCACCACATCACCCGCGCGCAACTCCGGCGTCAGATGCGCGATGATCGCGTCTGCGCCATCCAGCGCGAGGGCCGGTTTGCCTTGCGCCTGCAAAGCTTCGACCAGTTGGCCGATGGACATCTGCTCGCTAGCTTCGATGCGTTGCGCTTCAAAGAGCGCCGCGATGACGATGTAACCCGCCGGGTCGAAGGCCCGCGCGTAATCGTCCTGAAAAACCTTTTTGCGCGATGCCCAGGTGCGCGGTTCGAATACAGCAACCAGCCGACGGTTTGGATACTTTTGCGCGATGGCCAGCAGCGTCTCGCGCACGGCGGTCGGGTGATGCGCGAAATCGTCAATCACGGTGACGCCGCCTGCCGTGCCGCGCACCTGCATGCGGCGCTTGACGCTTTTGAAGGTGGTGAGCGCGGCGGCCACAGCTCGGCGTTCGAGACCGAGGCTTTCCGCTGCCGCAATCACGCCCAGGCAGTTGCGCACGTTAAAGGCTCCGGCGAGCGGCGTGCGAAAGGCGGCATATTCCTGGCCCGCGCAAAAGACGGTGAAGCGCGTTTCGTCAGGCAGGTATTCGATATTGCGCGCCGTCCATTGCGCGCCGTCATCCAAGCCAAAACTTTCGACCGGGCACCAGACGCCTTGCGGCGCGAGGGGGTGTTCGACCAGTCCACGCACGACCGGCGAATCCCAGCCCGCGATCAAACGCCCGTTCGACGGGATCAAATTGATGAGCAGCCGAAAGGATCTCTTGACCGCTTCGAGATCGGCGTAAATGTCGGCGTGGTCGTATTCGACGTTGTTCAGGATCACCAACTCGGGCAGGTAGTGCAAAAACTTCGGGCCTTTGTCGAAGTAGGCCGTGTCGTACTCATCGCCTTCGATCACAAAATGCGTTGAGTTCGCCACCTTGAAACTCGCGCCGAAATTTTCAGCCACGCCGCCGATCAGAAACGAAGGATCAAGACCAGCCGTCTCCAACACCCAAGCCATGATCGAGGTTGTCGTCGTTTTGCCGTGCGTGCCCGCGACGACGGTCGAATGTTTGCCGCGAATGAACTGCTCGCGGATGACTTCGGGCATGGAGGCGCAGCGCAGCCGGGCGGTCAGCGCGTATTCGATCTCGGCATTGCCGCGCGAAGTGGCGTTGCCAACGACGACGACATCAGGCGCGGGCTGCAAATGTTCAGCGGCGAATCCGTCGAAAGTCTCGATCCCAAGCCGCTTCAATTCGTCGCCCATCGGCGGATAGAAGGCTTTGTCAGAGCCGGTCACGCGGTGGCCTTGCGCTTTGAGCATCCCGGCCAGCGAACCCATCGCCGTGCCACAGACACCGATCAGATGAAAGTGTTTGGTCTGCATAAATTGTGTTTTGGAAATGCGAGCGCGGGGATTATAGCTGGCTGTACGGCGGCTGTGTACCGGGGAAAAGCGCGGCAGAATGGGGGCGTTGATTTAGGCGGAGCATTCTCAACTTCCCATTCTCAACTCCTGGCAGGAAGGCTTTTCCCAACAAACTGCGCACTGCAAGCGAATTGAGAATGAAAAATTGAGAATGGAGAATACTTTTTCGTTCAGCCAGTCTTTACTCTGCCAGATATTCTTCAGCGAGAAACTGCTCCAGGCGCGCCACGTTTGGGCGCACTTCGCCGCGTTTGTAATCAATCAGGCCGCGCTGGCGGAATTCGATCATCATCCCCGTGACGACTTCGCGGGTCGAACCGATCAGTTCGGCCAGTTCTTCGTGCGTGAGGCGGATGCTGGATTCGTCTGTGCGCCAGGCCGCGTCTGAAAGTTCCAACAGGGCCTGCGCTAGGCGGCGGTGATTGTTCTCAAACACCAAGGCTTCGATCTGGCGTTGGGCTTCGGCCAACCGCGCGGCGACGTGTTGAAAGGCGCTCTGCATTGCCTGCGGTTCATGTTTGATGGCATTCCAGAAATCGCTGACGCGGATGAGCGCCACGCGCGTGGTATCAAGCGCGACGGCTTCATCGCTGCGGCGTGTTTCGGCGGTTGCGCCGGACAAGGCCAACTCGCCAAAGACTTCGCCGGGATAGCGGATCGAAGTGATTTTCTGCTGGCCCGCGGGTGAGGTGCGCAAAATCTTGACGCGGCCTTTCTGCACCAGGTAAATGTGCGTCGCAGCATCTTCGAGTTTGTAAACCGGCATCCCGCGCCAGAACGTTTTTTCGACGTGCGGCACATTGGCCAGTGCGGGAAATGGCGGTAGCCAGTGGGGTTGCCGCAAAGGTTCTTCGATCCGTTTTAGTGCTGCTGCATGGGCGATCATCTGCTCCCTCCTTCTCGTGCTTGCTTGCCTACTCCTGCCGAATTGCTCGTGCGTAATACTGCATCTCGTTCAGAAAGTCTTTGATCTCAAATTCGGGCACCTGGGCCACGGATTTTTCGATTTGGCGCAAATGCGCGCTGACCGGCCCCGCCAGCCGTTGCGCCAATTGTTCATTTTCTGTCTCTGGCAAATCAGAAACGACCAGCACGACATATTTCGCCGTCTGGTAGGCATTGACTTGAAAGCTTGCGCGCAGGGCGTGTTGCAAGCCCGCAGTCACGCCGTCATCGGTGGGGACTTGGCCGTTCTGCAAACAGGCTGCGTCGCGCGGCGTTACTAATAAAGAAATGACCTTCCCGTTCTGCGCATAAATCAGGTGGCCGAACTTGCGTTTCTGAAAGCCACAAACATGCACGGCTTTCAACTGCATCCCTTGCGCCCCTGCCGCCGCCGCCTCGGCCAATCCGGCATAAGCGGGATATTTTTCCTTCATCCAGTCGGGCGTCGTGGCGGTCGCTTGCGCATTGGCGAATTGCAGCGCGCAGGTCTGATGATCGCCTGCCGCCTCGGCCATCACCGTGTCGCTCAACATCGTTGGCCGCCCGCTACCTTTGTAGACATACAGGCCGACCCCGCCCAGCGCGAACAGAAAGATCGCCGTGACCGTGGCCGGAAGCGCGAAGTTGGGCGCAAGCCAAGCCAAGCGGATGCTGGGCCAGTTGCCGGGCCAAAGACTCGGCCAGAGACGCGGCTGACCGACACGCGGCGGGCGCGCTGGCGCAACCTGCACCAGCGGCGCGCTTTCGGCTTCAGCGCGTAAGCATGCGCGCAAACGCGCTTGCGCCTCGTCGCTCATACAGGTGCGCGTCACCGCCGCGCGCAACGTGAGACGTAAATTGCGGCGGGCGCCCATCTCGGCGCGGCAAGGCGGGCACTGTTCAGCGTGCCGCAGACACTCATGGTTTGTCTCGACAGCCAGTTCGCCGCTCAGATACGAATCCAAGACATCTTTGAAATTTCGGCAATCCATAAACTACTGCTGGGCATCAGCCAGCTTGTAACCAACCGTGTGCGCATACTTCGTCAACTCGCTGCGTAAGAGCTTGCGCCCGCGATGTAAGCGCGACATCACGGTGCCAATGGGAATTTCCAGTGCTTCGGCCACTTCGCGATATGACAACTCTTCAATATCGGCCAGCACCAGCGGAATCTGAAAATCGCGCGGCAAGCGTTCGAGCGCGGCAATGACTTCCTCATCGGTCAATTGCGCCGGCGTCGGTGGATCATACGCAATGGTTTCGGCAATCGTTTCTTCGACCGGCACCAGCCGCAAGCGCTCTTTGCGCTGTCCGCTGTAATAGACGTTGAACATGATTTTATAGAGCCAGGCCCGCAGATTCGTGCCCAATTCGAACCGATGAAACGAGCGCCAAGCTTGTAAATAAGCTTCCTGCACTAAATCTTCAGCCTTGGCCCGCTCGCGGCACAACCGCAGTGCGACGCGGAAAAGCTGGTCGGCATAGGCCAACGCCGCGCCTTCGAATTGGGCCAGTTTTTGTCCTTCGTTCAGACTCAACGCTCTGCCTTGCAAGCCTTTCTCAGGTTCTGGGCTGTTTCCGCCTGCACATCCTGCCCTATGTATTGCAAACTGGGGTTGTGATTATTCCGCAGCACTAAATTTTTCTTACGCACGCGGATCAGCGGCGGATTTGGCGCACACGCCGAATCCTGCCGCAACAAACACCTGAATTGAGCAAACGGTTGCGCTATTGCGGTTCCGTCACTATAATGCGCGACTTTGCATTTGAAGATTACATGGAGGTGTCATCACTATGGTATACGCAATCATCCGCACGGGCGGAAAACAGTTCCGGGTCAGTCCGGGCGACGTTGTCCGGATCCCGTCACTGGGCGAGAAAAACGAAGGCGATGCAGTCGAATTTGAGGTGCTCGTATCCGGCAATGACGAGGGCGTGCAAATCGGCGCGCCCCTTGTCGAAGGCGTCAAAGCCACCGGCACGGTCGTCAAAAACGGGCGCGGCCCCAAGATCATCGTCTTTAAGTTCAAACGCCGCAAACAATTCAAAAAGATCAAAGGTCATCGGCAAGGTTATACCTCCGTCAAGATTGACGCGATCGCTTAACCGCTTTTTTGTAGGAGTTTTCGTCATGGCACATAAGAAAGGTGTAGGCAGTTCCCGTAACGGGCGCGATTCCAATGCACAGCGGCTGGGCGTCAAACGCTTTGGCGGCCAGTTGGTTTCGGGCGGTTCGATTCTGGTGCGCCAGCGCGGCACCAAATTCAAACCCGGCACCAACGTCGGCGTCGGTAGCGACGACACGCTTTACGCCTGCGTCACCGGCATCGTCAAGTTCGAAGACAAGGGACGCAAAGGACGCTTTATCAGCGTCTACCCAGCAGCAGAGTAGTTGGCCATCGGTTAGCTTATCCGGCTACCGACCACTGACTACCGACTACCGATGTTCATAGACCGCGCGAAAATCTACGTCAAAGGCGGCGACGGCGGGAACGGCGTGACGGCGTTCCGGCGTGAGAAATTCGTGCCGCACGGCGGGCCTTCGGGTGGCGATGGCGGCAATGGCGGCTCGGTCTATTTTGAGGCTTCGGAAGGCGTCAATACGCTGCTGCATTTCCGCTACAACCCTGAGCACAAAGCTGAGCGCGGGCGTCACGGCGAAGGCAGCAACCGCCATGGCCAGGATGGCAAAGACATCGTGGTGCAGGTGCCCGTTGGCACATTGGTAATGGATGCCGCAACCGGCGCACTCATCCACGATTTCACTCACGCGGGTGAACGCGTGCGGATGGCCAAAGGCGGACGCGGCGGACGTGGCAACGCGCAATTCGCCACACCCACCAATCGCGCGCCGCGCTACCATCAGGAAGGCCGACTCGGCCAGGAACGCACGCTGCAATTGGAATTGAAACTGATCGCGGATGTCGGACTGGTGGGGTTGCCGAACGCCGGCAAGTCTACGTTAATTTCGCGCATCTCAGCGGCCCGGCCCAAGATTGCCGACTATCCCTTCACCACGCTTGAACCTCACTTGGGCGTCGTTGATTTAGGCGATTACAAAACCTTGGTCGTCGCGGATATTCCCGGTTTAATCGAAGGCGCGCACACAGGCGCAGGTTTAGGCGACCGTTTTTTGCGGCATGTCGAGCGCACGAAATTATTGCTCCATCTCGTGGACGTTTCCGGGTTGGCGAGCGATCCGGTCAAGGATTACCAGACCGTCACGCACGAGTTGGAAGCCTACAGCCCGGCAGTCGCGGCGAAATCGAAGATTGTGGTGGCAACCAAGCTCGACGCGCTTGGCGAGGCCGAAAAGCTCGCTGAATTCAAAGCCTTCTGTCAGCGTGCAGGGCTGGAGTTTTATCAGATTTCGGCAGCCTCTGGCGCGGGGATAAAAGATTTGCTCTATGCGCTCGAACGCAAGTTGCTAAGCTTGCAACCAGCGGATGCGCCGGATGCGCCGGATATGGTGGATGCGCCGGATATGGTGGATGCGCCGGATATGGTGGATGCGCCTATCGCTTTAGCCGCCACAGGAAAAGCAGCTTCGTAAGGAAAAAGCCGTGTTGCAACGAATCGGCGTTTACGGCGGGACATTCGACCCGATTCACAACGGCCATCTGCGGGTGGCCGCCGCGATCCTTGAGAATTTTGCGCTGGATCAACTGCTCTTCGTACCGGCTTTCGTACCGCCACACAAACGCGGCCAAACGATCAGCGCGGCGCATCACCGTTATGCGATGCTGGCGCTGGCCACGGCGCTCGAAGCGTGCATGTTGATTTCGACGATTGAACTGGAAGCGCCCGCGCGCCCCTATACCATCGAAACGCTAGGGCATTTGCAAACGCAATATCCCGGCGCGCAATTGTTCTTTGTGATGGGTCTGGATTCGTTTCGTGACATTACGCTGTGGCGTGCGCACGAACGCTTGCTGACTGAATTCAGCCTGATCGTTGCCACGCGCCCCGGTTATCGTGCGCACGAATACGCGACGGAAAATATCGCCGCGCATCTGGCTCTGGAATTGCAGGCCTGCATCGTTGATTTACGCGGCGGGTTGCAACCAACGAGCGTGCAATTGGCCGCACCGCACACGTTCATTACCGATTACGTGGCGGTGGATGTTTCGGCCACCGCCATTCGCCAGGCAGCGCAAGCGCGCCAGAGCTTGGAAAACCTGGTGCCGCCGAGCGTGGCGGATTACATCGCCAAATATCAGTTGTATCAATTGGCAGTATGAGTGAAGCAATTTTGCAAACAGAAATTCCGGCGGTCATGCCGCCCGTGCCCCCGGTGGTCGCACTGACAGAGAAAACGGCTGAAGACCAACTCATCTTCGAGCAGGTCAAAACCGCCGTGGCCGCCGCCGAAGACAAAAAGGCGCTGGACATCGCCGTGCTGGGCCTGGCCGCGCTGACCGAATTCACCGACTACTTTGTGATCTGCACGGGCGCCAATCAGCGCCAGACCCAGGCGATTGCCGACGAGATCAGCTTGCGGCTCAAAAAAACCTACAAGCTGCGCTCGCAACATACCGAAGGCTATAACGTCGGCGAATGGATTCTGCTCGATTTTGGCGCTTTCGTCGTGCACGTCTTCGTCGAAGAGTCGCGGCATTTTTATGATCTGGAACGGCTCTGGCGCGATGCCGAGCGCGTGACTGTTTGAATCCCGTGTCAGAAGCCCGACCGTAAGGGAGGGCCTAGTCGCGCAATCAAGTCCTTCCCACGGCCGGGCTTCTGACACGGGCTAATTCCAATGCGTTTGCATTTCGTCTGGATCGGCAAAACCAAAGACCGGCCTTGTGCCGCCTTGCTAGCCGATTACCTGGACCGCATCGCCCGCTTCACCCCTTGTGAAGTGAGCGAATTGAAAGAGCCTTCCGGCAGGCATTCTGGCAGTGATGCCGAACGTCGCGTGGTCGCACAGGAAGGCGAAAAAATACTGACCGCCATCGGACGGGATGATTATGTCGTCCTGCTCGATGAAAGAGGCCGTCAATTCTCGTCACCCGCGTTAGCTGAATTTATCGGGGCACGGCAACAGGCTGGCAGTAAGCGGGTCGCCTTCATCATCGGCGGATTCGCCGGCGTGAGCGACGCCGTCCGGCAACGCGCCCAACTCGTGTGGTCGCTCTCGCAACTCACCTTGCCGCACGAACTGGCCCGCGTCGTTGTAACGGAGCAGCTTTATCGCGCGTATACGCTGCTCGCCGGGTTGCCGTACCACAAGTTTTGAAACACTGCTTGTCACTCCGTTTGGCCGCAGTCCAAGTCAATCAATTGGGGAGTAGAGGATGGACAAAAAGAAACTGAATTATTTCAAAGAACGCCTGTTGGAAGAACGGGCCAAATTGCTGGGCGTCGTCGGACGCAACGAAGATCACGGCCGCGAGGCCGACACCGAGGCTACGCAAGACCCGGCGGATAAAGCCTCGAACTCATACACCAAAGAATTGCTCTTCAGCCAATCCACCAACGACCGCCAGATGCTGACGCTGATCGAAGAGGCGCTCGAACGCATCGAAGACGGCGAATTCGGCACCTGCGTCATCAGCGGCGAAGAAATACCGATGAAACGCCTGGAAGCGATCCCCTGGGCTAAATACACCATCGCCGTGCAAGAGCAGATCGAAAAAGGCCTGATTGACGAAGAAGAGTAACAACCAGTTCGCGGTGGTTGCCAACCGAAGCAAAACCCTGAGCGTTGACCACTGTGGCAGGCGCTCAGGGTTTTTCTGTTTTACCACAGCCCTTAACGCGGCAAAGCTGTACACACGAACTGAACCCACTGTAAATTAGCGCTATGGACACCCCAACCACATCCGAGTTACGCGCTGCCTTCAACCCGCTCATTCGCCCTTACCTCGTCGTGACGATTGGCCTAACGATGGCCAGCACGATCATCGGATTGCCGCTGGCGCTGCTCTGGTTCCTTGGCGTAGGCCAATGGTGGGCGCGGCATTACTTCGCCAAGCTGGAATGTTGCCTGGGCGATAAAACGCTGCGCTATCGCAAAGGCATTCTGGTGCAGATCGAAAAGACCATTCCGCTCGAAAACATCCAGGACGTGACCTTTATCGAAGGCCCGCTGCTGCGCTACTTCCATCTCAGCACGCTCAAGTTCGAGCCCGCCGGGCATACCGCCGGGCAGGCGAACAACATGCAACTCACCGGCATCATCAACGCCCATGAATATCGCAATAGCATTCTCGCGGCGCGTGAGGCGCTGAAACAACGCGCCCAACCCGCGTTACCGGCGGCAGCGACCGGCACGGGTCCAAGCGAAGCCCAAGCCGCCCAGCAACTCGCCACGCTACAAAACATCGAGCAGCGCTTGAATGAAGTCGTTGAATTGTTGAAGGGACGCCAATGAAAGCCAAGCGATGCGCGGTGGCCTTGGTTGGCCTGTTCATCTGCATTCAATCCGTGCGCGCCCAAAATCCGCCGCACGCTGACGACCAGGAGTGGAATGAAGTGCAAATCACCAAACCACTCACCAAAACCCGCGACCTTTTGCTGACGGGCCAACTGCGCCTGGGCCGCGAGTTCACACATGCCGTTGAAGAACAACTCGCGGGCGCGGTCGCCTTCAAACCGAATGCGTATCTGACACTGACGCCAGGCTATGCCTACGTCAGCCAACAGCCTTACGCCGGGCGCGTCGTCAATCAGCACCGGCTGGTATTCTCGGCGACTGGCAAATTCACCTGGCACGCTTTTACCTTTGCGAATCGCCATCAATTCGAGCAACGCTTCGTCATTGCCAACCGCGATGCGTCCGTCTATCGCCAACGACTGACCATAGATCACCCTGCCCACCTCGGCGCCTTCAAATTCAAACCGTTCATTTGGGACGAGATCAGATATTCCTCGCAAAAACTTGCTACCGGCGGGCGGCTGGGCTGGTATCGCAACCGCCTCGCGCTCGGCCTTAGCAAACCGTTCACCAAACAACTGACGATGGACTTCTTTTACTTGCGGCAAGATGACGGCGTTTCGCGCCCTGGCAACATCCACGCCGCTGGCGTGAGCCTGCGCATCTTCTTGCCAGCCCACAAGGCTGCGCCGAAAACCACCTTCTAACACAGCTTTCGGCAACCCATGAAGTTACGCGAAGAATTCGGCGACATAGACATCTACCTCTTCGATCAACTGCTTAAAGGCAACATCCAGCCCGGCCTCGCGCTGCTGGACGCAGGCTGTGGCGGCGGCCGCAATCTCGTCTATTTCCTCCGCCACCACTACAAGGTCTTTGCCGTAGACACCAATCCCCAGGCCATCCAGCAAGTCCAAGCGCTGGCCGCCCACCTGGCGCCGCACCTGCCCGCACACAACTTCCAACTCGCCGACGTGGCCGCGCTGCCCTGCGTCAACGCCCGCTTCGATCTGGTCATCAGCAGCGCCGTCCTGCATTTCGCCCGCAACCCACAACACTTTGACCAAATGTTGGCTGAGATGTGGCGCGTGCTCAAACCCGGCGGGATGTTATTTGCGCGGCTGGCGAGTTCTATCGGAATTGAAGAACACGTCCGCCCCGTCGGCAATGGCTGGTTCGCATTGCCGGATGGCACGGAGCGTTTTCTGGTGGATGAAGCAATGCTGAGTGCCGCGATGGAACGTTTGGGCGCTGCGCTGCTCGAACCACTGAAGACGACCAACGTGGCGAATCTGCGTTGTATGACGACGTGGCTGTTGGGGAAACCGGCGTAATTTCCTCTCGCATTTGGCCGCGTCGGCCAGCCCTTAACAACGTCACGAAGCAGTTCAACTCGAATAAGCTACTTGAATTGGAGTTCGTATTTGCTCAGCCGCTGACAAGGCTGTAATTCGATGGCTTGATTTGCCGCTTCAGCCAAGCGGCGCAAGCGCAAGCGAGCGGCAGCATCCAAGGCAACGGGCGCTTCCGGCGGCGATGGCTCTTTGGGCGTGGGCTGCGCGAGCACCCAATACTTGCCGGGCGCAAGATTGCGGAAGCGGAAGGCGCCGTCATTGCCGGTCTGAGTTTCAGCGTAACGCAACACGTCTTCGGCGCGTTCGCGTTCGGCGGGGATGAGGTGAATCTGCCACGCCCCGGCAGGCACAGCCGCGCCGGCTTTTACGGCTTTGCCATCCAGCGCCGCCGCGCCTTCCGCGACGGTCACAACTACGCCTGTCAGCCGTTCACCGGCTTTGAGCAGAAGCCCGTTGCGGCTGGCATCCGACATTCTCGAGGGGGCAGCGGGCGCGCTTTTTACAGCAGGCGCGGGCGTCGTTTTGGCGGGCGCAGACGCAGGCGCGGCGACAGGGGCGGCAATAGACCGCATGAACCAGCGTTCGTCGAGCAATTGCGTGCCCAGGCGATAGCGTCCGGCGGGCAAGCCGCGAAAGGCGATTTCACCGGCGCGATTGGGAACGCTGAGCGGCGCGGGCGGGCGCGGTGCCAGCGCTTTGTTCGCCGCCGCCGGTTCAACGCGCAAGGTGAAGATCTGCTCTTCCAACAACGCGGCGCGCGCGGCGGTGCACTTGCTGATGCTTTCAAGCTGCACTTGCGCACGCACGGCGGCCAGCGGCTTCAACGTTAGGCTAACGCCGGTAACATCGTTGCCGTTGACCAACACGCGCACGGGCGCGGCGGCGGCGACATCCTCGCCGGAATTGCGTTGCGCCGTTAATTCGTATTCGCCATCCGTCACGTGAAGCATTGAGAACGTATCGGGGCCGCTGGCCAAACCGCGCCGGATTGGCCCGCCGCGCGGCGTGAGAAACGCCGTATTGACGACCTGGCCGGAGGCTTTGTGCGTAAGCGTCACCAGCGTGAATCCAGCGCCCGGCCCGCGTTCAGTCGCCGCGCCCGCCACCGTGCCGCTGATGGCGACGCCGTGCACGCTGCGGTACTGAATATCAATGCCGCTAATTTCCGCGCCGCTGCTCACGGTAATTTCTGCGGCTGCCGCGCGTCCGCCGGAGGGATGGTAAATCGGCCCGTCGTTCGCAAACGGATTACGCTGCTGACCGGGGCGGCCTCCGCCAAAGGCCGCGCCGAATCCGCCGCCGCCGCCGCCACCTCCACCGGCCACCGCGTTAGCATTGGCGACGACGACATACGTTCCAGCGGGCAAACCGAAGAGGCGATAGATGCCGCGATCATCGGTTTGAGCGTCGCTGTTCGCCAGTGCGGGCGGAGCCGTGGCGGTGCTCGCCAACGTCGCGCCGATTGGTTGCGCACTGACACGCACGCCAATCACCGGGTCGCCCGCCGGATTCAGGACGCGCCCCGTAATCACGCCGCCTTTGACCAGCCAAAGCGTCACGTCGTCGCCGAGGCGATAATAGGTTTGCGTCACGACTTCGGCGGGCGCATCCGGTTCCGCCGCCGCCACACTCACGGCGGCGCTTTCCTGCACGTACCCCGGCGCATTGACCTGAATCTGCAACGCCGCCGCGCGCAAGCCATCCACTTTGAAATTGCCCTCCATATCGGTGATGACGCTGCGTGAGCCATTGCCCTGCCCCCGCCCACCCACCGCCAGCACCGTGACGGTCGCGAAAGGCACCGGGCCATCTTCGCCAATCACACGCCCGGTCAGGCTGCCGTAATTGACCGTCCCGTTGGGCGTTTGCGCCTGGATGCTCGTTGCGATCAGCAACCAGCCAGCCGCACACAACATTATGAATAGCTGGCCACAGAGGCACAGAGACACAGAGGTTATGCAGCAGCCTCTGCCTTTCTCAAAAACTCGCTCTGTGTCTTTGTGCCTCTGTGGCAATGCTTTCGGGCGCAGCTTGATCATTGCCTTATCCCTCGCGGTTGCCGATCACTACCATTGGCGTTGCCCCGCGTTGGTGGCGCGGTCAGCGTTTTGAGATCGAGCGGGAAGATGACGCTTTGCACGCCGCTGCTGCTGACCGTCACGGTCACAGGCGTAATCGTGTTGCGGCCCAGCCCTGCCCCTTGCAAGGTCAGTTCATAAGTCCCGGCGACCAGTTGATCGAGTTGAAAACGCCCGCTCGCATCCACCGGCGCATTGCGACCGCCGCGATCACGCACGCTGGCGCTGGCATCCACGCGCCGCGCCGAAACGGATAGGCGCAACTGCGGCGGCAACACACCGCCGGTCACTTGCACCATGCCGCGAATCGAACTGTTGCCATACGTCGCAATCAGGCGCACGCCTGCGACCTGTTCGCCCGCTTCGACGCGCAGACCCGCTTGCAAATCGGCGCCGTCGCGTTCGATGCGCAAGATCGTCAGCCCCGGCGTAGCACGATCCACCAGCGTCAACGTCACCAAGCCCGGCACCAAACCGGACAACCGGAAAATTCCGTCCGGCCCAAGCTGCGCCGCGGCATCATTCGACAACCCGCCGCCGCCGCCGCCGCGCCCACTGCTACGCGAAGACGCGCGCACCAGCAAGTTCGGCAGATTCGCCTGCACCTTCGACTCGTTCGCATTTTCAAACGCGACGACGCCCGTGATGCTCGCGCCGCGCAGCAATTTGATCTCGACACCCGTGACATCTGACGAGCTGATTTCGACGGGTACCGGATCGCTGTAAAACTCCGATGCGCCCGTCGCGCGATCCCGCGTGGCATAAACCGTGAAGCTGCCCGCCGTCAGCCCGGCGATGCGAAATTCGCCCGCCTCATTGCTGGGCGCGTCCGTCAGCTCTTCGACAACGACTTGTTGATTGGCGCGATTGCCCTGTTGGGTTGGTTGATTTGGTTGGTTCGGCCCATTTTGATTGTTGGGATTGGGACGATTGGCGCGCGGGTTGGCCATTTTGCTGTGCCCGAGCAAGACGCCCGCCAGGGGGTTGCCCGTCTCGGCGTCCACCACGCGGCCCACGATGGCGTAGGTGTTGCGCGCGGCCATGCGAATGTCTATGCCGGTCAATTCCTGCCCCGGTTCGACGCTGACCGCGCTGGCGGTGGCGGCTTCGAGCGCATCGGGATAGTAAGTGCGTTGCCAGGCATTGCCGCTATTTGAGCCGCCGCCATTCGGGCCGCCACGACCGCCGCCGCCGCCAAAGCCGCCCTCGCCGCGCCCGACGCTGAGCAGATAACGCCCGGCGGGTAAACCGAAGAGGCGATAGATGCCGCGATCATCGGTGCGAAAGCTGATGCCATTCGGCAAGCGCATCTGCACGGACTGGCCCGTGGCGTCCACGGGCGTCAGCGTGACCGGTTCGCCAATCACGGGCCGCGTGCCGTGCAGGACTTTGCCGGTGATGACGCCGCCTTTGGCCAACGACAAATTCAGATTCTGGACGGCCTGCCCATCGGCAAGCTGCATGGTCATTTCGCTATTCGCCAGCACGTAGCCCGGCGCGGTCACCAGCACGCGAAACGTACCGGCGGCAAGGTTGTTGATTTGAAAGCGCCCCTCAGTATCGGTCGTCGCCGCACCGCCCGCAGTTGGCTGCGCGGCCAGTCCGCCAGCGAAAGGCTGATTGCGCTGCCCGCCCGCCACTTGATTCGCCGCCACATTGGTCAATGACACGAGCGCCCCGGCAATGCCCTTCTCGCCCATTTTGATTTGCCCGGCGAGGCTGGCGGTGCCGGTTGGGGAAGCCGTGGCCGGTGTGGCGGGCGGTGTTTGCGCCAGGAGGGTGGCTGGCAGAGAAAGCATAACGGCCAACCAACAGAGGTGTTTCTTTTTTCGCGGCATGGTGACTCCTTGTTCGTGGCGGGGCAGGCCCGCAGCATTCGACTTGCCCTTAAGACGACGGGAAGCCACCTCTGGCCACTATTTGTTGCTGGCAAAATTCAGCTTGACGGAATTGGCCGCGCCGCCGCCGACTGAAAGATTAAGGTCTACTTCCCCCCGTCCAGTCAGCGCACGCGCAAGTTGCAGGTTAATTTGATCCACACCGATTAAATCGCCTTGCGCGCCCGTAAAAACAACCTCCGCACTCGTGCCGCCAATCGTCGCCGTCACGCTCGTCAGCCCGCTGCGATCCGGTACAATCACCTTGCCCGCATAGGATATGGAGCACGAGACGTCCGAACTATTCCCTAAAATTTCGCGGAAGGATCGTGCTCGCGCCGCCGGCAACAGTTTACCCATCCGTCTTGCGGCCTTCGTGCTTCAATGCCCGATAGACCTTTTCCAGCAGGTGCTCCAAAGCCAGCTTCCGAAACTCACCATCGGCCATGAGCTTGCCGAAAATCTCTTCGTTGCCTTCCATGCGGTCAATGACCAGTCCCTCAAAGGCTTTCTCGAAGACGTAGCGGAAGTCATCTTTGGAATTAGCGGCAGCAGCTTTCTTCAGCGTCTCACTCTCAATCGCTTCTTCCTGGATCTGGTCAAAGAATAGTTGGTCGGCCAGCGTGAAGTTAGTTCCGAAGCGTTCGTTGAGGATGTCAATCAATTCGGAGAGCTTGATCTTTGGGTCTTCCTGCCCGGTGCCTACGTCGCTCGGCCCCTTGAGCGGTTTGCCGTCGCCGGTGTTGAGGTCAATCTGGCCTTCGCTGATTTTTTGCAGGCGGTAATACTGCAACTCGACTTCGTCTTCGAGTTGATAACCGGGGCCGGTGTCGCGCTTCGGCAATTTGGTCAGCAAAAAGCGCAGATAGGTATAAAGCTGCTCCAAGTCGGAATCCTGATACGGGATGACCTGCGACAGGAAGCCGTACATATTGCGGAAGTTCACCAGCAGGGTTTTCACTTCTTCGCGCTCTTCTTCGTCGCGTTCCTTGAATCGCTCAACTGCCGGGTCAAGGATGCCGTTCATTTGGGCTTGATCGTGGACGGTTTCCTTGCGGCGCGGTTTGAAATACACCGCGCAAAAAGCCTTCACTTCTTCTTCGTGAATCAAGCGGGTTTCTTCGATCTGGTGTTGCAGCCGGTAAAGGTGTTGCGCATCCGTCAGCGGTTCCGACGGCGTGTCTTCGTAATAGGGCTTGAACGCTTTATAGATTTCTTCCGGCTTGTTGCGAAAGTCGAGAATGAACGTGTCTTCCTTGCCCGCACAAGTACGATTCAGCCGCGAGAGCGTTTGCACGGCCTGCAAGCCGGTCAGTTTCTTGTCCACATACATCGTGTGCAGCAACGGTTGATCAAAGCCCGTTTGATATTTTTCCGCCACCAGCAACACCTGATATTCGTGGCTGTCGAATCGTTCCGGCAATTCGCTTTCCTTGATGCCGCCGTTCATTCCGACTTCCGTGTAGGTTTTTCCCGGCGCGTCCGGGTCTTCGACGATGCCGGAAAAAGCCACCAGCGTTTTGACATCGGTATAGCCTTTCTCGCTGATGTAACTGTCAAAGGTTTGCTTGTATCGCACCGCGTGCAAGCGGCCTTCGGTTACGACCATCGCTTTGGCGCGTCCACCGATTTTGTGTTTTACGTGCGTGCGGAAGTGTTCGACCATCACTTCGGTTTTCATCCGCAGATTGACTTCGTGAAAGGTCAGCGTGCGTGCCAGCGCCCGCGAGGCTTTTTTGCGCAAGACGTGCGGGTCGTCATCGCCGACTTGCACCAGCCGAAAATAGGCTTCGTAGGTGATGTAGTTTTTCAGCACGTCGAGGATGAACTTTTCCTCGATGGCCTGCCGCATCGTGTAAAGGTGAAACGGCGCTTGCCCCGTGATGGGGCTGGGTTCGTCAAAGACCTTCAGCGTTTTGAATTTCGGCGTGGCGGTGAAGGCGAAAAAACTCAGGTTGGGTTGTTTGGCGCGCTTCATCATTTCTCTGACCACACCAGCCAATTGATCGGCGTCTTCGTCTTCTTCGATGCGCTGATCGGCGACGAATTGCGCGGCCTCGGCCTGAATGCGGTCGGCGTTCAGTACGCCTTTCAAATCCATCGCAGCTTCGCCCGATTGCGAGCTGTGCGCTTCGTCCACGATGACGGCGAATTGTTTATCCTTCGTCGCAATCGCAAGCCCTGGGTAATCATCCGCGCGCAGCTTTTCCAGCGTCTCGGCAATGAACGGAAACTTTTGCAGCGTCGTGATGATGATCGGCGTGCCGTTCGCCAGCGCCTGCACCAATTGCCGCGTATCCTCGTCAATCTTTTGCACGACGCCTTGTTTGTGGTCGAACTGGTAAATCGTGTTCTGAAGTTGTTGATCCAAAATCCGGCGGTCGGTCACAACGATAACCGAATCGAACACTTTCTTGTCTGCTTCGTCGTGCAGCGAGGCCAGCCGATGCGCCAGCCACGCGATGGAATTCGATTTGCCCGAACCGGCGGAATGCTGCACCAGATAATTTCTGCCCGCTCCGTGCTGGCGCGCGTGCGCGATGATTTGGCGCACCGAATTGAGTTGGTGATAGCGCGGAAAGATCATCGTTTCTTTGGTGATCTTCTTGATGCCTTCATCGGTGAGGATGCGCTTTTCTTCGACCTGCAAATGCATGAAGCGCCCCAGAATGTCGAGCAGGCTGTCACGTTGCCAGATTTCGCGCCACAGGTACGCCGTGCGGTAGCCTCCGTCAGTCGCAAGCGGATTGCCCGCGTGTCCGTTATTGCCGAGATTCAGCGGCAGGAAATGTGTCTTGTCGCCGCTCAACCGCGTTGTCATAAACACCTGATCCTGATCCACAGCAAAATGCACCAGCGTGCGTTTGGTGAACTCGAACAGCGGTTCGCGGTGGTCGCGGTCTTTCTTGTATTGCTTTTTGGCGTCTTCAACCGTCTGGCCGGAAAGCGGATTTTTCAGTTCCGCCGTCGCGATGGGCAGGCCGTTGAGGAACAGCGCCAGATCGAGCGATTTGGAATGTGTCGCGCCGTAATAAAGCTGCCGCGTCACCGTCAATACGTTCTGGTCATACAGCTTCAGCGTATCGGGGTTCATGCGGTTGTTGGGCGCGAAGACCGCCACGCGCAGTTTCTTGCCGTAGCATTTGAAGCCCTGCCGCAACACCTTGAGCATACCTTTCGTGTCCAGTTCCTTGACCAGATGATCCAGCACCACGCTGCCCGTTTCCGTTTTGTGAATGGCTACCAGGCTCTTCCACATCTTCTCCTGCGTGGTTTGGATGAAGTCCAGCACCAGCGCCGGATCGAGCGCGCGCACCTTGTCGTAACGATCTTTCGCCGCGCCGTCGCGGTAATCCACAAAGACATAGCCGCCCTGCGTGGTCAGGTGGTCAATGATTGCGTCTTCGAGTCGTGCTTCCGTGTGTTTTTTCATGGTGGTTCGGTTTCGCGGTCGTCGAAAAATTCGAGAAACGGTTAAAGCTCCGTAGGGAGCGGCATGTTTATAGAAGCCATCCGCCACACAGCACCAAGCTCCGTAGGAGCGAAATGTTTATAGAAGCCATCGCCACACAGCACCAAGCTCCGTAGGAGCGAAATGTGCAGATGCCGCTCCTACGGAGCTAACGCAACCGATTGGCCGCCTGCTATAAACATCCCGCTCCTACGGAGCTTTAGGAATCTTGACGCCGCGCACATCAATCTTGCCCGTCGTCGCGGCAGTGATGAGAGCGGTGCGATATTCGGTTAAGCGGTTGATGACAACTTCAGCTAATTCCATTAACCGATCAAGTTTTTGAAGCTGAATAATCAAGTGTCCCACAATAGCTGTTTGTTCGAGCAATGGCGGCACGGGAATTAGAAACTTCTTGAGTGTTTCAGTCTCCATCTTGCGAGTGCCGTGCGCGGACTCTTGCGCCAACCCTGAAAAGACTTTTGCAAATCCAGTAAGGCACCAAAACAAATACTCTACGTTGAGTTGTTCCCCACAACGGAGCGCCTTCATATCTTGATTGATCGTCACAGCACGCTCTGTAATAGCCGTTGGAAATGAATGAGCCAATATCATCCCTCTCACCACAATTAGAACAGCGTTCACTGCAATGAGGGGGATTGCCGTTTCTCTTAATGCGGCTTCTGTAATGTGATCAATCGAGTCTGATATACGGGGTTGCTTCATATCCTTTGGAGTTACCCAAGGAATGTCACCATCCCAATACTCTGAGTTTGCCATGCTGGGAGTCATGCCACCGGACATTGTCATTAGAAATCCGAGCGGAACAATCTCCCAATGCTGCGGCACTTGGCCGAGCCAGGGGATGCCGGAATCGCGCAGGGGAGTGGCGGGGTTGAGTCCTTTGGTAACGGCTTGAGTGATGACCGCGAGGCGCTTTTCCTTGAGCTTTTCCAGCAACTCCCGCTTCCGGGCAATCAGCGCGTCAATCTGCCCCGTCTTCCAGTCCAGAAACGCGGCGATTTGCTGCTGTTCGCTCTCTCCGGGAAGCGGCAGCTTAAGTTCTTTGTATTTCTCCGCGCTGAAGTTCTCAATCGTTGACTGAATCAGCGTCGAGTTGATGCAAGCCCAATAACAAGCTGTCTGGAAGTAGTAATTTGCAAAGCGAGGAAAGATCACGCATTGGTCAGGTCGAAACCGAATCAAGTATCCAGCATAGGCAGCCTTCCCCCAACTAGACAAATACTGAAAACTTTTACCAACGGTAGCACCGCTGCGAGCAAGCAAAATATCACCGTCCTGAAGCAAGTAAGGAGCGGCAACATCCTCTTCAAGCGAACGAAACGTGTCATCGTAAAGAGTGCCGTCATCTTTGACATCGGTGATGCGGATGTAACGTGGCAGTCCGCGATCATCAAGAACAGCGGCTTCGTTGGCTCCATACATCAGCGGTTCGGATGCTGCGAAACGGAGTCGGCGAAACGACCAATGGCGCGGCAATACGCCCAGCCAATCGGGTTCAATCTCGCTGTAATCGGCGTAAGCCTGATAAGCCATCACACCACCTCCTTCAGCATCGCCATAATCTCCTTCTCCAAATCCGTGATGTCCTTTTCGATCTCGTCCAGCGGGCGCGGCGGTTCGTATTCGTAAAAGTGGCGGTTGAATGGGATTTCGTAACCGACCTTGATCTTGCTGTGGTCAATCCACGCATCCGCGCGATAGGGCAGCACTTCGGCGGCAAGGTAGGCTTCGCAATGGTCGCGCACCAGCGCCAGCAACGGCGCTACGTCCACCTTACCTTTGTTTTTCTTGCCTTCGTAATCGAGCGGCAGCGGCAACGTGAGGCCCGGCGGGAACGCTACGTTTTCGGTATCGCGCAACTCCGGGTCAGGTTCGGGATTGCCTTTCTTGTCGCGGCAGATTTCGGCGGACGGGTCGCGCTCGCCCAGACTGCCGGGCGAGAGCAACGCGCTCTGTAATTTGCTGTCGAGTTTGATCCCAGCCGCGTCAAAAGCCTCTGCCAATTGTTCGGCAAACAGCGCCCGATCTTTGTAGGGTAGGTTCTCAACCTGCCCTACAACCTGACCGGAATAGGGCAGGTTGGAAACCTGCCCTACAACCTGACCGGAATAGGGCAGGTTGTGAACCTGCCCTACAACCTGACCGGAATAGGGCAGGTTGTGAACCTGCCCTACAACATTCAGGCCTTTCATTCCTTCCAGCACTTCAAGGATGGCCGCCTGCGCTTCGGCTCCCAACAACTCTTCTTCTTCGATCTTGGCTTTGTTTTTGCGCTTGCGGGAAATGGCGAGTTCGACAAAGGCGCTGGTGCGTTTGAATCGCGCGATGCGTTCGTCAGTCACGGCGAAATTCAACCGCAACGGACGCTCAACCGTGATCTTGAGATAGCCGAAATCCTGATTGTCGAAAACCTTGCTGACAAACAGGCTCTTGGTCTGGTCACGTTTGGCGTCAACATTCGTCTGAATCTCGCCGATGGTCATTCGCGCGTCGTGCTTGCAATCGCCATAAAGTTTGGTCAGCACTTCGATATGATTGGGCTGTCCTTCGGTTCCGTCGCCAATCTGCTTGCGCTTGTCGCCCAGACTCTTTTTCATCTTCCAGGCGAACTCAGTGCCGTTGATAAGTTGCACCTTGCCTTTGCGCTCAGGCTGTTTGCGGTTGGTGACAATCCAGACGTAAGTCGAAATGCCCGTGTTATAAAAAAGCTGATCGGGCAAACCGATGATGGCTTCGAGCATATCGTTTTCGATAATCCAGCGGCGGATGTTGCTTTCGCCACTGCCTGCGTCGCCCGTGAAAAGCGGCGAGCCATTGAACACGATGGCGATGCGCGAACCTTCGCCTTTGGCAACAGGCGCAGGCTCCATCTTGGAAATCATGTGCAGCAGAAACAACAACGCGCCGTCATTGATGCGCGGCAAACCGGGGCCGAAACGTCCCTTGAAACCGAACTGCTCGTGTTCGCGCGTCAGGTGATCTTTCTCCGGCTTCCACTCGACGCCGAAAGGCGGATTGGCCAGCATGTAGTGGAACCGCTCATTCGGGTGTCCGTCGCCATCGGTGAAACCCTCTTTAGACTTGCCCGTGCCGAGCGTGTTGCCGTAAACGATGTTCTTTACGTCTTCGCCTTTGATCATCAGGTCAGAGCCGCAGATTGCATAAGATTCGGGGTTGTATTCCTGCCCGAAAAGTTCAAGGTTGGCGCTGGGGTTCAGTCCGGTTTCAGGATCAATGATGAGCTTTTCCGATTCCGAAAGCATCCCGCCCGTGCCCGCCGTCGGGTCGTAAATCTTGATGACCTTGCCTTCGCGGTAAACCAGATTGTCGTAAGTGAAAAGCACGCGCACCATCAGCTTGATGACTTCGCGCGGCGTGAAATGGTCTCCGGCCTCTTCGTTGGCTTGCTCATTGAAGCGCCGCACGAGGTCTTCAAAGACGTAACCCATCGCAATGTTGGGAATGGTGTCAGGGTGCAAGTCTACGGCGGCGATTTCTTTGACGACCTCAAACAGCCGGTTGGCTTCTTCCAGCTTTTCAATCTCGTCGGCAAAGTTGAACTTTTCGATGATCTTGCGCGCCCGCGCTGAGAACCCGGCCATGAACTTCACCAGATTCGGAGCCAGCTTGTCGGGATCGCCCAACAGGTTCTTGAACGTGAAATCGCTGGTGTTGTGAAAGTTCAGGCTGAACTTTTGATTGATGATCTTCTCGATGGCTTCGGCATCGTATCTGGCGACGGTTTTTCCGGCTTCGTTGAGTTTGGTTTCTGCCGCAAGTTTTTTGTGCAACGCGACGACGGCGGCTTTGCTTTCTTCCAGCACGCAATCAAGGCGGCGCAAGACGGTCAGCGGAATCATCACGCGACGGTATTGCGGCGGACGATACGGGCCGCGCAGCAGGTTGGCGATATTCCAGATGATGTCGCCGTGTTGTTTGAAGGCATCGAAGTTTTTCATGAGATGGTAATTTCCAATGTGATAGCTTGGCCAAAAATGGAGCGCGTCTGTCAACGATTCGATCTATTTGAAGCGAATAAGCCGGGACCTGGACGCGCGGTTGTTTTCTCATCAGCCTATGAGATTGTCAATAATTTGAAACGCGGGGCTGAGGCCGGAAAAGGCAGGCAAGAGTGGCGGCAAGTGTTTTTAGAGTCCAAGCTTCTGCCGGCGTGGTGCAGCCGCGCGGTTTACGCCGGTGAATAGGGCCATTTTGGCTGAGATCGGTTGCACGGCGGGTACCGGATTGAGCGGAATGCTCCAAGCGTTTTCGTTGTAGTAAGGTTGCGGCACAGGCACTTGCTGAGGCGGCTGAATTTTTCCCAAAAATTTTCGGGCGGCTAAGCTTGCTCATCGAATGATGAGCGCACCTTTGTACATGCCCATCCCGCAACCAAAGCTGAGTTCGCCCGCAGGCAAGGCGGGCAATTCGATCAAGATCGTGCCGTTCAGCGGCAAGGCGCGCGTTAGCCCTAAACTGGGGAAGACGATGCGGCTGGCGCAACCGGGACGTTGGCGGGCTGTCACCGCCAGCGTGACCGGTTGGCCAGCCGCAATCGTCAACTGCGCGGGTTCATATCCGTGTGGGCCGAGTTCCAGCTTGCTGGCGTGCGACGGAATCGCCACGGCAACGGTGGCGGATGGCGGTTGCGCCGCGCCGACCTGCAAGACGAAGGGTTGCGTGATGACCTGGCCGCCGCGTTGAAATTGCGCCCAGAGCTTGTACAAGCCCGCGCGCGGGAAACTGGTCAGCGTGCGAATTATCGCGGGCGGCGGGCCGAGCGCCGCTTCGTTGTGCACGTGCGGCGCGGTTGGCGTTGGCGCAAACTGGGGCGCTTCGAGCGGGTGGGCGTGAATGAAACTTTCCTGCCGCTCGTCAATGATGACGAAATGCGCCCAGGCGCCAAGAAAAGGTTCGAGGTCGCTGATGGCTTGGCCGCTCTTGGCGTCACGAATGGTGAAGGCCAGTTCAACCTCTTCGCCCGCGCGCAATGGTTGGTTGAGCGCCAAATTCAACTTGAGTCCGACTTGCTCTTTTTGCAACACGGCATCGGCGACGAGCGGCGTGGCGGCAGGTGCTGGCCCGCTCAACGTCAACACAAAACTTTCGACGCGTTGCGCGCTGCCGGGCGGCGTGCAGTCGGCATACAAACGCCAGCGCCCGCCGTGTGGAAACGTGTGCGTGACTTCGTAACGATCACCCGCCACTAGCACAGGATGAATGTGCGCGAATTCGGCGAGGTCTTCTGAAACCACCAGCAGATGCAACGGTCGTTCGTGCACGTATTCGAGCGCGCGCACAGGCGCGCCGTTCGTTTGGCGCACGGCAAAACTCAGGCGCAACGGTTGCCCGGCGGCGAGTGTTTCGCCATACGCTTTCAATTCAAGTTGCGGCTTGGTCAGCGCCAGTAATTCCCTGCCTGCGGTTGGGCAATCCTCCGACCCAGCAGCCGCGTCACGAAACGCTGTTTTCAATTCTGCCTCTGCCACTTGTCCGTAATAGCGCCCGCCCAGCAGGTATGGATAAGCCAGCCGCCCGCGCGCATCGGTCGAAAGGAAATAGGCGTAGGTGCCCGCCGGATATTCAGGCGTGATGGCGAAGCGGCCATTGAATTCATCCAGATCGCTTGTACCTGCGCTGTATTCGTAATCTTCGCTAAACGTGCCGAGCGGAAAGTCGGCATTGACCGGCGGGCCGTACTGGCTGGGCGTCAACGCTGTTCCATCAGGCCAAGCCGTGCGGCGTTCAATCCGGCGCAATTGACAACCCGAACGCATGCGCCGCAGGCTTTGTGTTTCACCATTCACATAACCCCACGGCCCATAAATCGGATAGCCGTCAAAGGCAAAGCCCAGCAAGGGCGAGTGCCGCGTGCCGTCGGCAATCAGGTTTTCAAGCAAGCCCAAATCAAGCGTATGCGTCGCGTCGCGCGCATAGCCATTCGCCACGCGCGTGCCGTCATCGCCGCCCGCCAGCGGATCGAAATGCCAAAGATTCTGGCCTTGATACGACGCCGCTTCGAATTGGTTGTAAATCGGCACGCCATTGACGAAGACGCCCAACACATCAGGCCGCACGCTGGGATGCGCGTTGGCGCTGGCGGGCGCGGGAAAACGCGGGATGTGGAAGATGAACTGGCGCAAGCGTTCGACCTGAGCGAGCGGCGTTTGCAACGGGCCGAGGTAGTACAGCGAAAGGCCAGCCGATTGCAGTTCAATATACTGATCGCGCACGTTGACGGCGTGAACTTCGGGTTGCACGCGCGCCAGTGGCCGATTCGTGCTGGCGGCGGGGTTCGTGATCCAAGCGGTGGTGACAGGCTCCGCTGCGCGCGCGCACGGGACGAGTAAGCAGAACCAGCAGAAGATGTATTTCCAGTTTCTGTGTTTCATTGCGAGGTTCGCCTGGGTACGCATCGCTTCCAGCGTGCGGTCTCGGCGGGGGACGGATTGATGCCGGAAGGTTTCCTTTCAGCATCTGTCGGTCTGCTGCCGAGACCGCACGCTGGCAGCGGTGCGCACCCAGGTTGTCACTTGATCGTCAAGTTGACCTGGTTTGAACCACGCCCTTCCGCCGTTACGATCACGCTGACTTTGCCCTTGCCCGCCAGCGCGCGCGGCAGCAACAGATTGAATTGATCCAGCCCGGCGAAAGTACCCTGCGGCCCGGCAAACGCTGGCGTCACGCTGACGCCACCACCGCTGCTGTTAAAGCTGGCGCTCACTTGCGCGCTCTTGCCCAAGCCGCTGCCAAAACAGATCAAATACACCTGATCGGATTCGGGGCCGAGATCAATTTGCACCGGCGTAATCACGCCCGCGTTGCTGACCTGATAGACCGGCTCGAAGCTTTGCTGTCCATTGCGCACGCGGATCAAATAACCCGCCGCTATGCTCTCGCCGCCGATTTGAAAGAGGTTGGGATATGCCGCGACCACGTTGATTGCGCCGGGAATCGAGACGCCGCCCGCCGCAATCGTCACGGTCGCCAAGCCGGTCGCGGCATTTTCAGGCACGCGGTAATTAACTTGCCCCGGCGCGGCGTAGGCCAGCGTGGCGGTGTGATTGACGCCCGCCGCATCACGAATCGTCACGACGCTACCCGCGAGCGTGGTCGGCCAGGCGGGCGAATCCGCCGCCGCCGTGCCGGTCGCCAGTTTTGCGCCGAAGAGCGGAAAGGCCGACAGCAGCGCGCCGGGCGCAGTCGGGCCGCCTTCAAACGACGCCGCCGAGACGTGGATGGAACTCAGGCGCACGCCGCCGCCGCCCACATCGTTGCGTTGCGCATTGCTGTAACTCGCGCCGTCCAGCACGTTGAAAACCGCCACGCCATTCACCCAGATGCCGACTGCGCCCAGCCCAGTTGTGCGTTTGGTCGCGGCGGCGGCGGGCGTGCGCGGCAATTGCACACGGAAGTTTTGCGCGGCGGGAAAGTTCATGAAAACGCCACCATTGCCGCCATCAATAAACCACGGCCCCATCACGTAACTGCCCAGATTATTCGACGCAACATACACCGCCGCGTCGGTGTAGCTGATCGTTTGCGGATCGGCCTTGACCGGCGCGGTCACACCACCGCTGACCTGTGCATTCGCAGGGCGCTCAACCGGCCACGTCGTTTTGGCTCCGGCGGAAGGATCAAAGCCGCTCACCACGCGCGCGTCCTGTTGCGAGTTTTTGGTCAGCCAGGCATTGAGTTGCGGCGCATTCGGGACGGTTTGCGTGAACGCGCCGTTGGCGAAATAGCCCTGTGCCGTGGCGGGCGCGACGGCATTGTTGCTGCCCGCGACGTTGCCGTAATACTGCATCCCGATAATGTAGGGGAACGCGGGCGTGCCGTTCTCATCCAGCGTCACGAAATAAGCGTAGGTGCCGTTGGGGAATTCGGGCGTTACGCAGGCGCGTCCGTTGTACTGATCCAAATCGCCCGCGCCCGAGACGAAATCAAAATCCTCGACGTAACGGCCCAGCGGAAAGGTGTCGGACACATCCGGCCCATACTGATTCGCCGCCAGCGTTTGCGGGATGTTCGGATGATGCGCCAGCGCCCAGTCGGGCAGCGAGGTGCGTTGCGTGATAGAGCGCAACTTGAAACTCGATTTCATGCGTTTGATCGCGCTGCTGGGGTTGTTGGGATCGGCAAAACCATACGGCCCATAAATCGGATAGCCATCGAGCGCCCAGCCGAGAATGGGCGAATGCACCCAGGGCGCAGCTTTTTCACGATAAACGGTACCGGTGCGGCCCGTGTTGACGGTGACGAGATTGTCTTCGAGTTGCGCGCGCAAACAGACGGGCTGCGCGTGGTGGTGATATTGGCCGTTGCCGGGTTGATGGCCCAGGCATTTGTCAAAGGTTTGCGCTTCGCCGTAATAGGCGTTGCGCACCCAAATGCCGTCGCCTTGCTGTTGCGGCGGTTGCGCCCACACGGCCACGCTGCCAATCAATAACAAGAGGATGGCGCTGCTCAATGTAACTTTGTTCATGTTCTGCTCCCTCCCAGTTGCGTTCTCGAATTGGCGAAGCCTTTGGAGTGCGTGCGGCACAGGCCGCCGCTTTGGTATGCCCTTCACTAGCTACGATTCAAAGGATTACCAAAGCGGCGGCCTGTGCCGCACGCACTCCAAAGACGCTGCGCGTCAAAATCAGCACAAGCGTTCTTGTTCAGGGCGCGGCGGAGGCGGGCGATGCGCTTCGTGCTCGGCGTGGAATTGATCGAGCTTGGCGCGTTGTTCCGCCGTCAACACCTGATAAATCGCCGCGTCTTTGCGGGCGCGAATCACCGTCAACTCAATCTCACTTTGCGCGATGGCCGCCGCCAACGCGCGCACTTGCGCTTCATTGAATTGACCCTTGGCGGTCGCCGCTTCGAGCGCCTCGTGCGCCTCGCGGAGTTTGTCAAAATACGCTTCGGCCTGGGCGTCTTCGGTGTCTTGAATTGTTTTGACTTGCGCTTTTTGCGCGTCGCTCAGATCGAGAAAATGCAGCCGCATTCGCCCGCCATCCGGCGGCGGCGGGCCACCGGGGCCGCGTTCACCTGGCCCGTGTCCTTGGGCGAAAGCCATTGTCATTAACAGGCCGGCGCCCAGGGCCAGCACGCTCAGGACATTCAGTGTGTTGGGAAATTTCATGTCTTGCTCTCCTTTGGTTGCAGTCCGTTGTTGTTTGCCAGATGTCTTGTTGCACTGCCCGGACTATACGCACAAAGCAACGCGGCGTGTGTAAACCCTGGGTAAACAGCAATGCGCTTTGTAAAGGGCTGGTAAAGCATGCGCAAAAGGAGGGCGAACAATTCTTTCCGCCCTCCTTTTGCGCTTAGAGCGAACGCAGGAAAGCCAGTACCTGTCCGCGCTGCAATCCATTCAGCAAACGATAACGCGACATCACCTGTGCCGCTTCGCCGCGATGGCGCAGGATGGCTTCGTCAAAGGTCAGCGCCGTGCCATCGTGCAAGAGGCGATTGCGCGTGCGCACGCCCCAGAGCGGTGGCGTGCGCAATTTGCTGGCCGTCGCCGGGCCGCCGTTTTGAACGATGCCATCGCCCGTGCCGACATCGTGCAAGAGGAAGTCGCTGTAAGGATGAATGAGCTTGTTGCCGAGCGCAGGCGGCACGACGAATGAGCCGCCGTTGAGCGACGTGCCCGGCGGCGCGGTTTGCAAAGTTGGCACGTGGCAGACCGCACAACCGATCACGCCGAAGACCTGTGCGCCCGCGCGCGCTTCCGGCGCGGCGGCCAACGCTTCATCGCGCGACGGCGCTTTGCTGGCGCGCATAAAGCGGGCAAAGACGTCAATATCGCCATCCGCATCTTCGGGTTCCGGCACGTTGTCAAAAGCGGCGATGGGACGTCCCATCGAGGTGTTCTCTTCCATCAGCAAATAACTGGTGATGCCGATTTCGTTCAGATAAGCATCCGCCGAAAACGACAGCAAGCTGGCGTGCTGATTCTTCCACCCGAAGCGGCCCACGCGCGTCTGGCCGGGCGCTTCGAGCAGGGGTACCTGAATCACTTGCCCGGCAATTGCGCCGCGCGTGTCACGGGCCTGTTGGCGAGCAAGCTGAATCAGAGTTTCATCGGCGATGGCTTCGACATAACCGTCGCCCAGTGTGGTCAGCGAGGTGCGGAAGGTTTGAATGGTTTCGCCATACGTCACGTATTCCTGCAACGACGGGTGAATGGCGCGGTCGTGAATCAGCGAACCGCCGGGCGCTTCGACAAAGTTGCCCTGCGCGTCGCGATGCCCGGCGCGCAACACCGTCACTTGGCTGATGCCGCCCGTGACCGGGTTCTGATGGCATTCGACACAGCCTTGCGCGTTGTAAACCGGCCCCAGCCCTTTCTCGATCTCGTCGCGTTCTTCAAATGTTTCGCGGTCATGATCGAAAGTGGTTTGATCCACCATGCCGTTGGTTTTGTTATCAAAGCCAGTGGCGGCTTCGGTCAAACCTTGTTGCCCAGCCACTGGCCGCACCAACGTGGTGGGCCACGTGAGCATCGTCACGAAAAGTACGAGCACCGAAAGCTTCAAAAATTTCATCTTGATTCATCCTCCATGAGCGTGGCGTTAGCGTGACGCGGACACACTGCCCCCCTTCCGGGACGGCCCCAGTCACGATTGATTTATTGCTGTGGGTTGCCGGTGTAGCTTGTTCGTCGGGGCCATCCCTGGGAGCGCAGGCATCCTGCCTGCCGGGGGAAAGCCGCGTAGCGTTCCTCATCCCGTCAGAGAGAATAAGGAAGGCTGCGCCGCTTCTTTTGTAGTAGGCAGGAATGCCTGCGCTCCCAGGAAATCATCAATATGCGTTGGGGCCGTTGCGCAGCGTGTTACCTCGCTGCTCATTTGCGAGGCGGACTATAAACGCAAAGCGCGCGGCGCACTGTAAATTCCAGGTAAGCAAGCGGGCGCTTTGTAAAAGGCTGGTAAATTCGCGGGCGGGCAATGTCAGGCACCGCAATGCTGACGTAAAATGCGCGCGCTATGTGGCAACGAATCCAAACCAGCATGCGGGCCAACTGGCTGCTGTGCGGCGGCGCGGCGTTGTGCGTGCTGTTGCTGTTGACCGCCATATTGCAATACCGCTGGATCAATCGCGTCAGCGAAGCCGATCAGCAACTGCGGCACATCCTGTTGGAAATGACGCTGCGCAACTTCCAACGAGACTTTGACCGCCGGTTGCGCGACACCTTGCAATTTTATCAACGTGTCCTGGGCGTCACGCCCGGCACGGCTTGGGAACCGCGCCTCAACGCCGCGTTGAATCGCTGGCAAACCGAAAGCGCCGAAGCGCGGTTGGTCGAAGCCGTCAGCTTCGCCACGCTGGACGCGGCGGGCACGCCCGTCTTCAAACGCCGCGCTGGCAATGCCGCCGCTTTCACGTCACAGCCCTGGCCTGTGGCATTGCGGCCCTATCGCCAAATGCTTGCCCAGCGTTTGCGCACACGCGGGGGCGAGTTGCCGCTCACGCCGCGCGATCTGGTGCAGGAGTTTTCCGCCGACAAGCCCGTGCTCGTCTTTCAATTGGTCGAAGACGCCGCGCGCCAAGCCGAACTGGCGGCCTCGCCCGACGCTGCTGACCGTCCCGGCAGGTTGCCGCAACGCAAGCTTGAGGAATTCTTCAATTCGCTCACACCCGCCCCCGCCAAGCTGCCGCAGGGCCGGGCGGAGTTGGCGGGCTGGGTTTTCCTCGAACTCGACGCGGCCTATATGCAAACGCAATGGCTGCCGGAAATGTTAAAGCGGTACTTCGGCCAACGCGGCATGGAGGGTTATCAATTGGCGCTGTTGACCGGCCAGCCGCCACGCGCGCTGTATGTGTCAAACGCCGCACCCGCCGACGCATTTGTCACCGCCGACGCGGCGCTGGTGCTTTTCACGCGCCGCATTCAAACCAGCCAGGAAGCTGGCCCGCCCAATGGCCCGCCGCCACCGCCACCACCGCCACCGCCGCGCGCTGGACAACCCGACGCAGGCTCACCGCCTGAAGGGCCGCCGAATGAAGGGCCGCCAGAGGCCGGGCCGCCACGTACAGGCCGCAGGCTGCGGGAAGAATTCACGGCCTTCAATGCCGCCGCTGACCCGGCGGCCTGGCGCTTGGTCGTAAAGGATGTTTCCGGCTCGGTGGACACGGCGATTGCGCAGGCGCGCCGCCGCAATCTGGCGCTGGCGCTCGGCGTGCTGCTGATCCTATCCGCGAGTTTTGTGTTGATGATTGTGGCGACGCAGCGCGCCCGCCGCCTGGCCGCGCAACAATTGGAATTTGTCGCGGGCGTTTCGCACGAGTTGCGCACGCCGCTGTCGGTCATCCAATCCACCAGCCACAATCTGGCGCAAGGCATGGTCAAAGACGCCGCGCGCGTGCAACAGTACGGTGCGGCCATCCAAACCGAAGTGCGCCGCTTGTCGAACCAGGTCGAACAGATGCTCGCCTTCGCGGGCGTTCAATCGGGACGCAAGCTCTACGACTTGCGCCCGCTCAACCTCGCTGAAGTTTGCGAACACGCGCTGGCCGAATACGCCGCCGTGTTTGCCGCCGACGGCTGGCAGATCGAATGTAACTTGCCTGCGGAGCTGCCGCCCGTGCTGGCCGATGCCCAGGCGTTGGAAAGCGCGCTCAAGAACCTGTTGCACAACGCGCAAAAATACGCCGCCGCTGGCCGCTGGCTGAGCCTGAGCGCGACCACAATGACGGCGCGTCAACGCACCGAAGTGCAACTGACCATCGCCGATCACGGCCCCGGCATTGCAGCGGCGGATGTGCCGCACATCTTCGAGCCGTTCTATCGCAGCCCGCGCATCGTGGCGACCACCATTCCCGGCGCGGGTTTGGGCTTGAGTCTGGTGCAACGGCATTTGCAAGCGATGGGCGGGCGCGTGACGGTGAAAACGGCGGAAGGCGCCGGCACCGCATTCACGCTGCATTTGCCTGCCATCATCCCGGAACACGGCTCATGAAAAAACGAATCCTGCTGGTCGAAGATGAACCCGGTCTGGTGCTGGCGCTGACCGATTTGCTGCTCAATGAAGGCTACGAATTTGAGACCACGCCGGATGGTTTGGCGGGTCTGTCGTTGGCGAGCGAAGGCCGCTTTGACTTGGTGATCCTCGACGTGAATTTGCCGGGCAAAAACGGCTTCGACGTCTGCCGCGATCTGCGCCAGCGCGGCGTGACGACGCCCATTCTGATGTTGACCGCGCGCGGCCAAATCATTGACAAGGTGCTGGGACTGAAGCTGGGCGCGGATGATTATTTGACCAAGCCGTTTGATTCGCTGGAACTGCTGGCGCGTGTCGAGGCGCGTTTGCGCACTGCGCCGTCCGTTGCTGCCTCTTCCTCATCTGAGAGCTTTCATTTCGGCGCAATCGCGGTCAACTTCCCCAGCACCGAAGTGCGCCGCCACGGCCAAGCGGTCGAGCTGTCGGCGCGCGAATTTGAACTGCTGCGTTTTTTCATCGAGCGGCCCGGCATCACACTTTCGCGCCAGCAGTTGTTGCAAGAGGTTTGGGGTTATGCGTCGGACATCGAGACGCGCACGGTGGATGTGCATGTCGGCTGGCTGCGGCAAAAACTGGAAGACGACGCGAAAAACCCGCGCCACTTTTTGACGGTACGCGGGTTCGGCTACAAGTTTTTAGCGCAGGCAGAATAAGTTTGCCACAGAGGCACAGAGACACAGAGGAATAAGAGAGTTTGATGGGGCGGCTTTTTTTTAGCTCTGTGTCTCAGTGCCTCTGTGGCAAATCACCGCGCCACGCGCGCGCCGCCGCCTTTCATCACTTTTTCGACTTCGGCCAGCGTCGCCATCGAAGTGTCGCCCGGCGTCGTCATCGCCAACGCGCCATGTGCCGCGCCGTATTCGATGGCCCGCTGTGCGCCCTGCTCAGTCAAAAAGCCATACGCCAAGCCGGACGCGAACGAATCGCCGCCGCCGACGCGGTCAAAGATTTCCAGATTCTCGCGCAAGGGCGCTTCGTAAAACTGGCCGGCGTAGTAACAGATTGCGCCCCAGTCATTGACCGTCGCCGTTTTGGCGTTGCGCAATGTCGTCGCGACGACTTGGAAGTTGGGGTATTGCGCAACCGCGAGGGCGATCATTTTTTTGAAATTGGACGGATCGAGGTCGGCGAGATGTTCGTCTACGCCCTCGACGGCAAAGCCGAGCGCAGCGGTGAAATCCTCTTCGTTGCCGATCATCACGTCTACCAATTCGGCCAAGCCGCGATTGACTTCCTGCGCGCGCGCGTGGCCGCCGATGCCCTGCCAGAGCGATTCGCGGTAGTTCAGATCGTAGGAAATGATCGTGCCGTGTTTGCGCGCGGCTTCCATCGCCTCTTTGGCGACGAGCGGCGTCGTTTCGGAGAGCGCGGCGAAAATGCCGCCGCAATGGAACCAGCGCGCGCCTTCTACGCCAAAAATCTTTTCCCAATCAATCTCGCCGGGTTTGAGTTGCGCAATCGCCGTGTGGCCGCGATCTGAACAGCCGACCGCACCGCGCACGCCGAAGCCGCGTTCAGTAAAGTTCAAGCCATTGCGCACCGCGCGCCCGACGCCGTCATATTTGACCCATCTGATGTGCGACTGATCTACGCCGCCCTGATAGATCAAATCCTGCACGAGACGGCCCACCGGATTGTCGGCCAAGGCTGTCACCACAGCGGTGCGCATGCCAAAGCAACGCTTCAAGCCGCGCGCGACGTTATATTCGCCGCCGCCTTCCCACGTCTGAAACGTGCGCGTGGTGTGAATGCGCCCATCACCCGGATCGAGCCGCAGCATCACTTCGCCAAGCGCGACCATGTCCCATTTGCATTGTTCTTTTGGTTTTATCTGCATCTCGTTTTCTCCCACGAAGCCACACGAAGAATCACAAAGTTGTTCTTCTTTCTTTGTGATTCTTCGTGTGGCTTCGTGGGCAATCTCAGCTTACCCGCCGAGTGCTTGGCGGCAAAACGCATAGCACTTCTTCATTTCCGCAACAGTGTCCGCGCCTTTGTATTCGTATTCGATGTTGGCGGGAATCTTCCATTTGTTTTGCAGCAACAGGTCAAGCACGGCTTTGATCGGGGTATCGCCTTCGCCAAAAGGCACGTTGTCGCCCTGGTTGCGTTTGCGATCCTTGATGTGCAGCGTGACGACGCGGGCGTGATGCTTGGTCAGATAATCCACCGCGTCGAAATTAGCTGCTGTGAAATGGCCGATGTCGAGATTCATGCCGATGTACTCGGAATTGCCCTCCATCGCTTTGGCGAAATCATCCGGCGTGGCGAATTCGTTCGCGTGGATGTTGGAGTGGTTATGCATACCGACGCGGAGTTTGTATTTCCTGGCATAAACGTCCACACGCTTGGCGACGCTGACTTGCGCCGAAGAGGTGATGCATTTCGCGCCGAGCGCGCGCGCCATTTGAAAGCCACGCTCGATTTCTTCATCCGTCGAATCGTCGCGGAAGCTGTAGTTGAATGCGTAAAGCTCAATCCCGGCGGTTTTGAACTGCTGGCCGATGGCGGTGAATTGGCTGAGCGGCGTGGTCAGCCGCCATTTGCGCAACTCGTCGCGCTTCAGTCCGCGCGGTTCGATGTGGCCGGCCCACAACTCGCAGCAGTTCAGACCGACTTCGAGATAACCTTTGAGGGCGTCTTCGAGCGAGCGGTCGCGGAAGCTGTAACTTTGCGCGCCGATTTGCACGCCTTTGATTTTGGAATTGGGTTTGGCCTGCGCCAATAGCCTGCCGGGTAACGCGGTCGAAAAAAGGGAAGCGGTCAGCGTGCCAAGCGCAAGCTGGTGCCATTCCCTGCGAGTCAAATCCGCCATGCGAGTGTCTCCTAGAAATTCATGTTGATTGCGATGAGCGCGGTTGAAAAGTGCGGCAAATTGTAACGTTGCTGCCCACTTGCGACAAGACTTGCGGCCAGTCTTGCGGTGAGCCTGCGCAAGCGTAAAATCCGCTACGCAGGCGGTTGACACCTATGCTAAGCTCCGCGCGCGTTGAAGCTGTCCACACGAGAATTCATCGCATCCCACCTGTACGCGGCGCAACGCAAGCAAACCAAGATCATCGTTTCAGGAGTACCGCGATGTCCCCACAACCAAAATCCGGCAATTTACGCGAGTGTGTTTCGTGCAAACAGTGTTTCGGGCCGGGGCAGCAACTTTGCCCGAATTGTTTTATCGAACTCGTCACCGTCGAAGCCACGCCGCATCTGCTGAATGAACGCTACCGGCTGGATCGCATCGTCACGCGCGGCGCCAGCAACTTGCTGTTTGCCGGTTTCGATGTCGTTGACGAGCAACCCGTCGCCATCAAACTCATCCGCGCCGGCGCGATGCTCGATCCGCGCGCGAATGATCGTTTTCTGCGGGAGGCCGAACTCGCGGCGGGTTTCAAACATCCGGGCTTGGCAGAGATTTTCGCCTTCGGCCTGCTGGACGAAGGCGGCGCTTACGTCGCGTTCGAACTTACGCCGGGCACCCTGTTGCGCAGTGAAATGCGGCGCGTGGGCCAGTTCACGGTCGAGCAGGCCGTACCGCTGTTGTGCGTCATCGCGGGCGTTTTGCACGACGCCCATTGCGCCGGGCTGGTGCATCGCGATCTAAAACCCGAAAACATTATTTTGCCGCCGCCAGACCCAACCCTGGAACAACCCCGCGTGAAATTGGTGGATTTCAGTTTTGGGCGTGTGTCAGGCGGACAAGCCTATCAACCGGGCAAGACCGCGCGGTTACAAAACATCGGCCAATTGCCCTCGCGTCCGGCGTACCTCAGCCCGGAACAATTCCTGGGGGCCGAAGCCGACCCGCGCGCCGATATTTTCAGCCTGGGCGTGATCGCTTATGAAATGCTGGCCGGACAACCGCCGTTCAAGGCGAGCCGGGTGGGCGAGTTGGCGGGCAAAGTCTTGCACGAGCGCCCGGCTTCGTTGCGCAATTTCAATCCCGAGATCAGCGTGGTGATCGAGGCTGAGATTCTGCGCGCGCTGGAAAAAGAACCGCACAACCGCCAACAACACGCCGCCGAATTCAAACGCGAATTGCAAAACGCGTTGCATTGGAACTGAACCAATGGCTGACAGCCAAAACACGAAACGCGCGGGAAGCTGTGAGACCTCCCGCGCGTTTCGTGTTTAGGTTTTGCCTTCAGGTTTAACGTCTCACGCCATATACCACGCGCACCTCACCGGCATCAGCACGCCCGCCGTTGACGCTGGCAGAACGCGGGATGCCCAACACCAGATCAGGCACGTCCGCCCCATTCAGATTGCCAAACGCCAAGCCTCCAGCGCCCAAGCGGTCGCCCGCATTGGCGCCATAAATCGTCAAATCCGCCGCTTTGCTCGCCAGGTCATACGTGCTTGGCAATGAAGCGCGCGTACCCAAAATGAGGTAGGCCGCGCCTGATGGATCGCGCTTGTCGCTGATGAGATCGGCACCCGGTGCGCCGATTACCAAGTCGGCAATGCCATCTCCATTGAAATCTCCGACAGCCAGATTGGTACCGAGCGCATCGGCAAAGGCGTCGCCGGTGCGCCCGACGCCATAAATCACGGTGTTTTTCGCCTGCACCCCAGCGGCGCCGTAAAAGATAAAAACTTCGCCGGCATTTTGACGCGCGTTGTTCTGTCCATCGCCGTTGGGCGCGCTCATAATCAAATCGGCATACCCGTCGCCATTGATGTCGCCCAGCGCGACCGCCGCGCCAAAGTTGTCGTTATCGCTGGTGCCTGACAGGAAGAAGGCGACATTCGGCACCGTCGCGGTTTTCGTGCCCGTCAGGCCGGCATTCCCTAAGACCAGATAAGCAAAACCAGCCGCGCGGGCAAAAGCGCCATTCGAAAATGGAGCGCCCGTGGCGAAATCGTCGTAATCATCGCCATTGAAATTGCCGACCGCCAGCGCACTGCCAAGCTGCCCGCTGCCCAGCAAAGTATCGCCCAGCAGCGTGTAGGTGGCTGCGGTTCTCGCCAGATCAAGCTCTTTGCTGAGCGCCGCGCCACCGGCAAACAGATAAACAGCCCCCGCATCCGTGGCAATCAGATCAGCCGCCAGGTCGGATTTCACATCCACACCGGGCGCGCCTATCAACAAATCCAGCGGGCCGGTTTTGCTGCGCAGATGCCCGGCGGCAACACTCGCACCTAATCTGTCACCGGCCTTGAGGCCATTCACCGTCAACCCCGCGATGCGTGTGATGATGGCAGCCTTGTTGGCATCCAAACCATCCGGCGGGAAAGGCCCAAACAGCGCGTAGACTTTGCCACAATCGCGCCGGTCAGTCGTATCCGCCAGCGGGGCACCCACGATCAAATCGGGTTTCCCATCACCGCTGATGTCGCCAATCGCCAAGCTCGCGCCGAAGGAATCATAAGAACGCTCGCCATACAGCGTGACATCCGGTTTCTGCTGCGCCAGATCAAGCGTACCGCCCAGGCTCGCTTTGCCAAAAAAGACATAGACAGCGCCTGTATCGCGGCCCACGTCCTGCGTGCCGTTGTTGGCGAAAGGCGCGCCGATGACGAGATCCGCAATGCCGTCGCCATTCAAATCGCCCGTTGCCACACTCGTGCCCGTGGCATCGCCCGCATCCAAAACATTGCGCGGCACCGGGCCATGCGCGCCGTAAATCGTGAGATCGCCCGGCTCCTTGCTCAGTTCACGTTGCGCGTCAAAGACCGTGATGCGCACATCCTTGCTTTCACTACTGCCATTGGTGATGGCCCGGAAAGTGACGGTGTAACCGCCTGCTTGCGTATAGCCGGGCGTCCATTTGAATTGCCAGATGCCCGCGCTGGTCGCCGTCAGCGCCGCCCCCTCGGGCAAGTTGCTGGCCGTTACAGTGCTACCGGCTTGTCCTCCGGGAACGGCGACATCAAAGAGCAGCGATTGACCTTCGTTGACGGTTTGTGGGCCGGGCACCGACAACGTCGGCACGTCCAGGATCGTGATCTTAACCTCTTTCGTGTCGCTCAAGGGCGGCGTGCCATTGTCGGCAACTTTGAAGGTGACGGTGTAATTCCCCGCCTGTGTGAAGCTGGGCGTCCATTTGAATTGCGCGCTGGTTGGCGTAGTCGCAGACAAAGTCGCGCTGGCGGGCAAATTCGTTCCCGTGATCGTCAGCGTTTGCCCCTGATCTACATCCGTGGCGGTCAAGTTGATCACCAGCGGTTGCCCTTCATTGCTCGTGACCGCCGCAGGCGCGCTTAGCACGGGCGCGTCGTTCACCGGTTTGACCGTAATGACCACGGCCGCCGCCGCGCTATTCACGCTGCCGTCATTGACCACAAAGGTGAAGATGTCCGAACCATTGAAATTCGCATTCGGAATGTAAGTCAGATTTGGCGCGGTGCCGCTCAGCCCGCCATTCAACGGCGGCGTGAAAATCCTGTAAGTCAGCGGATTATTATCCGGATCAGTGCCGGTCAATTTGATCGTCAACGGCGTGTCTTCATCGGTCACCAAATCCAGACTATTGGCCGTGGGCGGACGGTTTTGATCTACTACGGAAACCGTCAGGTTATGTACGGCGGTGCCTCCCTGTTTATCATCAGCCGTGATCGTCAACGAGAAGGACCCACGCGCGGGCGGCGTCAATCGCAAAAGATAAGCATTGGCGTTAACGATTGTGCCGGTCCCTTGCACCTTGATCAACGAAGCCCAACTCGCGCCCATCACCGTCGCCGAAATTTGCTGCCCGGGATCGGGATCGGAAATCACCAAGCCAATGTCGGAGGTCTGCGTCACCGGAATCTCGACCTTTGGCGGGGCCAGAATCACCGGCGCACGATTGACAGACTCGCTGGGCAGGTAAGTCGGCTCGACTTTTGTAATGCTGCCAACCTCGACCTTGGCATCGGAACTTTGCGCCCGTGCCACGCGCCCGCTGGGCAATCTGTAAGTGACATCCACGGTGATGTTTTCGCCTGCGGTGGCCGGAACATTGGGCAGGATATAACTGCCATTGCCATCGGTTTCGGCTTCCTGACCACGCGCCTTGACGTTGGCCTTGCTAACCGGGTCAGCATGATTGCCAACGATTTGGCCACTCGCATTTACGCAGCACAAAACCTGTCCTTGCACCGTCGTCGAAGCGTTGGGAGACGGTCTCGCCGAAGCTTGCGCCGCAAAATAGATATTCGCTTCCTTGACATCACCTGACCCGGTTTCGAGATACTTGCCGTCGGATGAGATCGTAATCTTAGCCCCTTCAACTTCCGCAAAGCGGCCGATACTACCGCTACTGTCATAACGGTAAAGCTTCAGGCTCGCTCCCACAGCACGGCCATCATTCGGGAAAACCAGTTTCGCGCCCTCCGGAATTTTGGTATCAAACGGCGTGATCTGCACGATGCTCGTGCTGTACACCCCCGTCGGCAGATCCACGGGCGTCCGGCCATTCTGCACCGGGGTCAAGTAAATCTTCCCGCTACCGCTGCCATCGGGAAAGACGGGTTTGGCGTTTGCGGCGACTTGCAGACTGAAATTGCCGGTTTGGATATTCGTGGTGGGCGGCTGTGGTGTAGGTTGTTGTTGTTGCGCCGAACTCGCCACCCGCAAATTGCTTCCGCCCGCAGTTGCCGCTGAACCAGAACCAATGGTGCTGCTCGACCCGGTGGCTTGTTGCAAGGCAATCGCACTCGCAAATTTGTTATCACGATTGGCCGAAGCGACGATCTTCATTGTCAGCTTCGGATAGGGCGGTTGCGTGGGAATCAAATCACCATCAATAAAAACGGAATGCGCCGTGGCCGGCACATCCGCCAGCACAAACGTACCTTCGGCGGAAGTCGTAGTAGAAGCGCCATTCGAGAGGCGAACATTGACACCCACCAACGGTTGGCGATTGGTATTTTCGATGATTCCACTGATCGAAGTGACAATGGGTACGACGCTAGTACTGACGCCTTCACCATTGGGCGTGGCAACTTTGACTGTGCCGGTCTCGACGCCAAAAGGTACCACCACTTCCAACCTGGTAGGTGTGGCAGTCATAACTTGGGCTTCGGTGGCGCCAGGGCCGATATAAACTTTATTGGCGGTTTTATCCGAAGAAAATCCTGAGCCAGTGATAATAAGACTCTTTCCAGCCACAGCTTGACCACCAATTCCATCTTGTGGGGTCAGGCTCATGATCTGCGGCGTGGTAGGTCCGGTGCCATTACCGGCAATCTCAATCTCAACTAAGTTCGAGGAACCGAAGCCAGTTGCTGAAACAGAAACGCTAATTACACCTCTGCCCAAGAGAGTACGGGGGACTTTGACATTAAGTTGATCAACACCGACTAGGCCCCCTTGAGCACCGGCAAAGTCTGGGGGAATCTGTTCTCCGCCAATTAACACACTGATATTTTCTCTTGCTGGCGGATCAAAATAACGTAGCCCAGTCATGTAAAGGATGAGATAGACTTGGTCAGTTGTCGGCCCTAAATCTATTGGCTTAGTTATAAAGCGACCAGACCCCGTATTAAACTGAGCTGTCGTCTCAAAGGATTGGGTTCCATTGCTTCTTGCCCGCAAAAACACCGCTGCGGCTGCCCCGCGCCCATTGCCATTTGCTGAGAAAATGCCAGGTGTTACCTGCACAACTTGGATGGTTCCGTTTGAAACGGTGCCATCTCCGGAACGGATCACGACATTCGCTGTCCCGTAAAGGGTCGTCGAAGGAATCGCATAATTAACTTGGCCCGCCGACACAAAAAACAAACCCGCTCGCACTCCATTTACTTCCACTGTCGTTCCCCCGAGTTGCGTGGGCAACGGTGTTGTAGTTGCCGAAGCATTCTGTGTGGCAAGACCCGCTCCAAAAGAAGCCACAATCGAATCAGGTGCCGCTCCGGCTTCAAAACTTGCCGCCGACACCGTCGCTACGGCATTCGCGTTAATATCAACCGCCAGCCTGCCAGGTAGAGCGGCTGTTGCGGCCAGGTTGCGCACCGCTTGAACGAAAGTCTTTTTTGTCTCACGAAACTGTTGGCTGAGCGGCTTAGGCCAAGAGGCTGGCGCGGCAAGGCTCAAACCGAAAGCACTAATGGCGAGCGACAACGCGACGAAACCCAAAGTAATTATTTTTGAGGCGTGACGCGCTTGACGATTCAGCACGGCGGCACGGAGCTGTCGAACTAAAACTGATGCAAAGCGCGCGATACGCATAGGGACCTCCCAACAACGATTCATAAATGCCTATGGATAAATGGAAAGGAACGACGAGCTGCGGATTGTGCTCTCTGACTTGCGCCAACGGGGGAAAACCGATGTAACCAACAAGCGTGTTTTGCGTTGGGTGGCAACGCTGGGCAACAACACAAAGCGGTCAGTATTCGGGGAAACAAGGCTTCCGCCAAATCAACCTTACCCTTCACCTTATTGAATTACAAAAGCGGGGTACCGGCTGTCCGGTGCGAGCCAGAGAGTATCGCGGAGCGGCTCTTCGATGCAACTAATAAGCGTTGGGTTGGCAAGTCTTAAGAAATGTGATTGCGGATGGGAAAAAATTTGGGGCTAGCCAGTGGGCTAACCCCTTCAATGAATCTTTTAGCTAGCGGATGAACATTGTTTCAACGCATCAGGCTCAACTCTTCAGCAAGCCCTTGAAGTTGGCCGGATTGACTTGATAGCTCGGGAAAATCGTATTCAGGCTGGTCGCCCCCAGATGTGACTTGGCGACCTCTGCAAAGACATCGCGAAAATCTGTTGTCACCGCCAAATCGCGGCCTTCATACAATTGCTCGGTCTTCAAACCCGGCCACTTGCCATAGACTTTACCGCCTTTGACATTGCCGCCTAGCATAAACATCGCACTGGCGTGACCGTGATCAGTGCCGCGATTGCCGTTTTCTTTGGCCGTGCGCCCGAATTCGGTCATCGTCAGAATGACGATTTCATCGGCGCGGTCTTTGAGATCAGCATAAAGCGCCGCGATGCCCTGCCCGAATTCGGTCAAACGCCCGGCCAATTGGCCCTGCGCCGACCCCTCGTTCACATGCGTATCCCAACCACCAATGTCGGCAAAGGCGACTTCCAATCCGATATCCGATTTGATGAGTTGGGCAAGTTGTTTCAAGCGGTCGCCGTAAGGGCCGCGTGGATAGTTCACGCCCGCCGCCGGCTGATATTGATTGGGGTTGACCTGCTTCAGCAACTTGACGGCCTCGAAGGTTTCGTGCCCGGTACCACGCAAAGCCTCGCTGGCGGCTTGTGCATACATCGCCTCGAATCCACCCTGCACAGCCTTGGCGTCACCGTTTCCAGTGCGAATGCCAAAGTCGTTCAGGTTGTTGATAGCAAGGGCGGGTGCTTTGCCTTGCATCATGCGCGGCATATTCGCGCCCATTGCCACGGCCCGGAAGGGCGTCGCCTTCGCATCAGCTTTGCTTTGCAAGTAGCGGTTGAGCCAGCCATCGGTCGTACTCTTCACGCCAGGGGTCGCGGACTCCATGTAATCCTGCGCATCGAAATGTGAGCGCGTAATGTCGGGCGAACCGACCGCGTGGACGATGGCCAATTGTCCGGCGTCATAAATGGGCTTGAATGACGCCAGTGCCGGGTGCAGGCCAAAATGCCCATCCAAATCAAGCGCCGCGTTCGGCTCGCCAACTTTGGGACGCGGAATGGCGATGGTTGGACGCAGGTCGTAATACTCCTGCTCGGCGTAGGGAACAACGACATTCAATCCATCCATCGCGCCACGTTGAAAAAGGGCGATCAGAATTTTGCGTTTTCCTTTCGTCCCCGTTTGCGCCAACGTGCGCGTCAAGAACGAAGGGGAATTCACCGCCACGCTAAAGCTCGCCATCGCGACGCCGCTACTTTTCAGGAAAAATCTTCTGTTCATTGCTTTGCTCTCCTTTCGTCCAGTTTGACCAAGCTATTGTCGTTGAAACTCCGGCGAACCCAAAAGTAAGCCGACGATTTTCGCGGCGTCTGTTGCCGGTTCCGCTGCGGCTGAACGATTGTTCATCGCCACTTGGGTTTCGCTCAAGCTCTTGTCAATCGTCGCCCGCGTTTGCGCTGAGACTTCCCCACGTAAGAGCACCTTCGCGTAATAATCAACCAACTGCGCTTGCGAGTTCAGCGGCGCACTCGGTGCCAGCTTGCTCAGGTCAACCCGCGTGCCGACGATGCGATTGGCGCTCAAGGCCAGCGCGAAGTTCATACGCTCAAGCAACGCACCTGTATTCACCCACTGCTCCGACGTGTCGGGGTAACCAGTCGGCGGTTGCATCAAAAACAGCCCTTCACCCATTTGCGCCAGCCAGCGATGGAATTGCGGGTTGCCGTTGGTTTCGGCCCCCAAAGCGCGGACAGCGCTGACAGTCATTTCAAACGGCGTCTTGATCTTCGTGCGGTAAACCTCTGGCGACCAGAATCCGGGAGCGCTGAACATGGTCTTCAAGACCTCGCGGATGTCGCCTTCGGTTTTCTGAAAGGTCTGCGCCATTTTGTTCACCAGCGCCGGTGGCGGGTTGTCGGCCACGAACTTGCGCGCCAGTTTGGTCGAGATGAACTTGGCCGTCGAAGGCTGCGTTGCCAGTATGTGAATTACAGCGTAGCCATCCTGCACACCACCACCCGCCGGAATCTTTTTGCCCAAGACCGTTTTCTCACCATCGTCGTGCATGAATTTGCTGAAAAAGAACTCTGCTCCAGCCCGCGGAGTGCGCAGCGTCCAGCCGGTAAAACAGCGCGCCACTTCCTGCACGTCCTTTTGCGTGTAGCCGCCATCCACACCCAATGTATGCAATTCCATGATTTCGCGCGCGTAATTTTCGTTGATGCCGCGCGGCATGCGTTTGGGCTGTGGCTTAACTTGGGGATTTTGCTGGTTCTGTGCATTGCGTTGTGTCATCACTTCGCGCATTTGTTTTAGACGCTGCCGGTCAATTTTGGTCAAATCCCCATCGCTCCGCATTTGACGTAATTCGTTGCGGTTGTTAAAGGCAGGCATTTTCATATTCGGAGACGCGCTCTGCCAATTGTCCAGATACCAAAGCATCGCCGGGCTTTCCGCTGTCGCCTTAAGCAGGTCTTCAAATTTGCCGAACACGCGCGGGCGAATCGTGTCGCGTTCATAGGCAGTCGTCAGTACGCGGTCGGCCCCCTTCTGCATATAAACATTGAAGTGATTGAACCAGAAATCAGTCATGACTTCCTGCAATTGCCGCTCGCTGTACACCGCGCGTTGGATCTTGGCCGCCTGCGTTTCGGCGATCAGTTGCTGGCCGGGCTTATAACCGGCTTCCGCCAATACGCGCCTGGCCTCACGCCGGCGCGCATTGCCATCTTTAGCCTGTTCATTTGCCTTATCGGGCGTCATCTGGTCGGCGTTCGCTTGCCCACCTTTCATATCGGCAATGTCCAAGCCACGTGCTTTTAAGGTGGCTGCCAATACTTGTTGCGGGGGGTAGTACGTCTGCGCCAATTCACTATTGCTCAAGCGCTGGCTTTCGATGTTTTTGAGCTTCTGTTCCAAGGCTTGATCGTCAAGGCGTTCGGGATTCAATTGCGCATCCAGATATTTCTGCCAGCCCATTTTCAGCACGCGTTCGACTTCGCCGGGGCGTGGGCCAAAGCTGGCGCGATCCAGCAGGTGCAACACTTTTTGCTCCACTGTCAGAGCTTTGGCATTTACATTGACGGGTTTGTCTTTACCCCTTTGCTTCATCTCCTGGGCAAGCCCGAACGATGGGCCACAGGCCAGCAATCCAATCAGCAAATAGGCGCCATATCTTCTTAGCTCTCTGGTTCCTTTCGGCATAATTCTCTCCATAGTTTCAAAGGTAGACGGCAAAGATACCGCTACTTACCCTGATATACGATTTAATGCGAATGACGAACGGTTAGAGATCAGTGGTGTTGGTTTGGTCGGGAAAGATTCTAGCGCGGCAGGTTGAAAAGCTGGCAAGTAAAACAATGGCATTAATGTAAGAACGGCTGCCTAAACTCGTAAGGCCTCCCCCAAGAACCATACGAACTAAGACAGCCGTTCTAACTCGTCTACGGCATCAGTGCTAGCAATCCAGCCAGCGCCTTGATGTTCCCCAACATCATCCGTAGTAAGAGCATTACGTAAACTGAAGCATTGCTTGTCGGGCAGCTATATTGCAACGACCATACCACTCATCAAATCCCTGAAGACATTTCTACTTTTGACTTCTAAACTATTGTTTTCACAAGAGTAATTTTCCAACTTGAAGATGTTTCTAAATCGGCTCAGGAACTTTCGCAGAAGACAGTTGCAACAAAACACTACAATTAAACTCAACGTCTGCATTTTTTCTGTCCACTTGGCATTACAACGTTAAAGAACCGCTTGTCCAAAACGGCAATGTTCGATCAGGCAGCATTGCTTGCATTGCGGATTACGCGCATGACAAATGCGCCGTCCGTGCAAAATCATATTGATGTGTAACGCATAGTGCTTACAGTCTGGTACCCATTGTTCCATCCGTCTGTGCCCCTGTGTATCACTGCCCTTTTCGGGAATCAGTCCTAACCGCCGGGCAATGCGAAAAATATGCGTATCCATAGGGAAAACCGGCTGTTTGCAGGCAAAAAGCAAAACACATGCGGCGGTTTTTGGCCCTACCCCCGGCAAGCTTGTCAAAAAGTCTCTGGCTTCTTCGATAGGTGCGGTGTGTAAAAATGACAGACTCAGTTTTCCGACGCGCGTTTTAACTTCATTCAGGAGATTTTTGATCACCACGGATTTGACCTGCGCCAATCCGCCCAGTTTGATGGCGGCTTCGATCTTTTCCGGGCGGGCGCGCCGCACGGCCTCCCAATCTTTGAAGCAGGCTTTCAAATTCGCGAAGGTGCGCTGGCTATTTTGGTTGGTGGTAGCTTGGGAAAGGATCGTCCCAATGAGTTCATCAAGCGGATCATCGGTGCCGTCGTTGCGGGGAAAGCCATAAACGGCTTCCAGGTTTTGCGTGACGTATTTGAGTTGCTGGCGTTTCTCAGCAAGCTCCGCCGGTTCAACCGCGATCTGCACTTTCATTTCGATCAGTGTTTGGGTGGTCTGCGCGCCGCCAGGCAAATGTTTCGGAGATGCCTTACTTCGACGCCCAATAAGCAAAGACCAGCAATATCACCAGGGCCAGCAAAACGATGGGCACGGCCCGCGCCAGCCGCCGATGCTGTTGATTATGTTCAGGTGGCGCGGAGGGCATGAACCATTGGGTGAAAAATGGTTTTCCCGTCACGCCGCGTTGTAATTCCAGGGTGGAAAGATCAACCGCCGGAGGCGTCTCAGACAGCGTGTCTTCTTCGACCTGGGTTACCGCATAAGAAATGACGCCATAGCTTTGTTTTGGCGAATCATCAGGCACAGTTTCATTTGCCGACTGTGCCCCTAGTCGTGCCGAAACATTGGTGATCGCGCCGGGTGGAGTGCCCATGAAATCAGTTCCCTTTTCAAGGGCAGCTTCAGCTTCACCAGCAGTAGATTTGGCAGGAGGCTGACGTTCAGTTCCGCGTTGAGCAATTTGGTCGGTGCGGGGTTTGGGCGTCAATTCCGGTGTCGTCGGCCCTAAACTCGCTTCTTGTTCGGCGGTTTGTCCCGGTTTTAATTCATGCGTAGCCGCTTTTTGGGTGGCTAACAGTGCGCTGCCAAACCGTTCTTGCACCGGCTTGCCACACTGATTGCAGAAATGAGCCGTGGAGCGAAGTTTTGCGCCACAAATTTGACAGAACATGGTGGGGAGACTCGCTTACTTCTCTTCGATAAGTTTGGCGATGCGTTGCGCCAGTTTGCGGTAATTGCCACCGCCACGTTGCACTTCGCGCACATTGCCACGCCGGTCAATCAGGATCGTCGTGGGCAAGCCGGTGACGCCATATCGTTCGTCGTTGGTGACATCATCCATTTTGCCGACGGCGCAAGAATACGACAATTGATGCTTGCGTTTGAATGCCAGCAAGGCTTGCCATTCCTGCTCGCGATTCAAATCGTCTTTCTCATCCGAACGTCCATAAAAGCGCGTCACACCGACAATCTCAAAGCCCCTGCCGGCATATTTCGTTTGCCATTCGCGAAAGTGCGGAAAGGCCGCGACGCAGGGAGCGCACCACAGCGCCCAAAAATCTACCAGCACAACCTTGCCGCGCAACTCGTTAAGCTTGACGGGCTGCCCATCCAGCCAGCGCGGCGCCAGCACCTCGGGCACAGGCTTGCCAATCAGCCGCGCGCTGGTGAGTTCGGCTTGATAAGCGTCGCGCCATTGCGATTGCGGATCGAAATCCGTTTTGAGCACTTGCTGATGAAACTCGCCCGCCTCTTTTTGTTTGCCCGCCTGTTCCAGCAACGCCACGATCAGCGCGGCCAAATTCGGACGCAACGGATCAACCACTTCGCGCCAGCGCGGGTTCATGGCTTGCGGGCTTTTCGTGAAGTCATAGGCCTCGCGCGCAAACTGCAAGCTCAACTCCACCTGTCCGCGTTCGCGCAAAGCCACGGCCAAGTCCTTCTGCAAACTCAGGCGCAGCGGCATCTCTTCATTGAAGCTGCCTGGAAAATCCAGCTTGGTTTCACTCAGGGTTTTGAGTGCCTCGGCAAGTTGATCGGTCTCCAGCAGCGCGCGTAACAAACCAATCCGTGCCTTGGCAAGGGTGTTTAGATTGCGCAGGTCTTTCAGGTACAGGCGATATGCTTCAACGGCGGGAGCATATTGTTCGCCCATCTCATACAGGCGAATCAACGCCAGCAACTCCTCGCCCTTCCAGTCCGCTGCTTTGAAGGGAGCCACGCGTTGCACCGCCATTTGCCGCAGCGCTGTTTTAATAGCCTCGAGTTGATCGGGCGCTTGCGCTTTCTCTTGTTCCGCATTGCGCAAAACTTCAGTCATCTGTTTGCGCTGCTGATTGACCACCTGGTTCAACGCATCAGAAGGCTTCTTATCCCTCTGCGCCACCTGTGCCGCTTGCCCCGCTTGCCCCCACTCCACAACAAACACCTCGCCCACCAGCAGCAAGCACGCCGTCAATCCAATCAGCCAGGCAAAGGGAAACTTTGTTTTCATAGGTACTCGAAATACGCGATGGTTTATGTTGCTCACGATGCCGCGCATTTTATGCGCACCTGCAAAGCGTCACAAGCCATGCAACTCTAATCTGGCCGCTGGCTGGACAATCCTGGAACGATGTTGTACAAACGCCGCCTAGCTCCCACCATCCGTGCAAAGGACGCTGCACTAATGAAATTCGGCGTAGTCATCTTTCCCGGATCGAATTGCGATCACGACGCCTATCACGTCATCAGCAAGGTCATCGGCCAACCCGTAGATTTCATCTGGCACAAAGACACCGACGTAACCTCGTTTGACGCGATCATTTTGCCCGGCGGCTTCTCTTACGGCGATTACCTGCGCACGGGCGCCATCGCGCGTTTCTCGCCCGTGATGAATTCGATCAAGGAATTCGCCAGCGGCGGCGGCCTGGTCATCGGCATCTGTAACGGCTTTCAAATCCTGTGTGAAGCCGGCCTGCTGCCCGGTGCGTTGTTACGCAATCGCAGCCTGAAATACATCTGCGAGCACGTCAATCTGCGCGTCGAACAGGTCAATACGCCCTTCACCACTGATTGCAGCGCCGGCCAAATCCTGAGCGTGCCGATTGCGCACGGCGAAGGCAATTACTTTTGCGATCCGGCCACGCTGGCCGAACTTGAAGGCGAGGGCCGCGTGATCTTTCGATATTGCGACGCCACCGGCAATATCACTGACGCCGCCAATCCGAACGGTTCACTCAACGGCATCGCTGGCATCTGCAACCGCGAACGCAATGTGCTGGGCATGATGCCGCACCCTGAACGCGCGGCGGAAAGCGCCCTGGGCAGCAACGATGGGCGCGTCATCTTCCGTTCGATGGCCGACAGCTTGCGCGAAATGCTGAAGCAACACGCTTAAGCCAAAAGCGCGCGAATGATTAAAGACACGCGCGTAATCTCAAATCTCCAATTTCAAATTCATCCATGCCTGAATTCAAAGTCACACCGGAACTCCTCGATCAGCACAACATCACACCTGAAGAGTACGACCGTATCAAACAACTGATGGGCCGCGAGCCTTCCTTCACCGAACTAGGCATCTTCTCAGTGATGTGGTCGGAGCATTGCTCGTACAAATCCTCGCGCGTGCATTTGAAACGCCTGCCGGTCGAAGGCGAAGCCCTCGTGCAAGGCCCCGGCGAAAACGCGGGCATCGTGGACATCGGCGATGGCTGGTGCGCCGCCTTCAAGATCGAATCGCACAATCACCCTTCCTTCATCGAGCCGTACCAAGGCGCGGCCACGGGCGTCGGCGGTATCCTGCGCGACATTTTCACGATGGGCGCGCGGCCTGTCGCGGCGCTCAACAGTTTGCGCTTCGGCCCGATCCGCGATGCCGAAATTAATGAATCGCGCGAACAGACTTCGGCAACGAGCATCGCGCGCAATCGCCGCATCGTGGCAGGCGTCGTCAAAGGCATCGGCGATTACGGCAATGCCTTTGGCGTGCCGACCATCGGCGGCGAAGTCTATTTTGCCGACTGCTATTCGCTCAATCCGCTGGTCAACGCCTTTGCGCTCGGCCTGGTGCGCCGCGAGCAAATCTTTTACGGCAAGGCCGAAGGCGTCGGCAACGCGGTCATTTATGTCGGCGCGAAGACGGGCCGCGACGGCATTCACGGCGCCACGATGGCCTCGGCGGAATTTGACGAGAGCGCGCTGGAAAAACGTCCCACCGTGCAAGTCGGCGACCCCTTTGCCGAAAAGCTGTTGCTGGAAGCCTGTCTGGAAGCGATGCGTGCCGGGGCCATCGTTGGCATTCAGGACATGGGGGCTGCCGGGCTGACTTCGTCCTCGTGCGAAATGGGCGCGCGCGCGGGCAATGGCGTCGAGTTGAATCTCGACCATCTGCCACAGCGCGAAATGAACATGACGGCTTATGAAATGATGCTGTCCGAATCGCAGGAACGCATGCTCATCGTGGCCAATCGCGGTCACGATAACCAGGTGGCGGACATCTTTCGTAAATGGGATCTGGACGTAGCCATCATTGGCAAAGTGATCGCCGAGCCGCGCCTGCGCATCTGGCACAAAGGCGAACTGGTCGCCGACATTCCCAACCAAGCCCTGACTGACGAAGCGCCGCGTTACCAACGCCCAATGGCTGCGCCGGTTTCTGCGCCGGTTGCCGATGTCACGCCGCAACTGGTCGCCCATCTCAAATCTCAAATCTCGAATCTCAAGTCCGAACCGGCTGCCTTGACTAACATCTTGCACCGCCTGCTCGCGTCGCCCAACCTTGCGTCAAAACAATGGGTCTACCGCCAATACGATCACATGGTGCGCACCAACACGGTGGTGCTGCCGGGTTCCGACGCGGCGGTGATTCGCGTCAAAGAAACGCGCCGCAGCCTGGCGATGTCGCTGGATGGCAATGGGCGTTATTGCCAGTTGAATCCACGCGAAGGCGCGAAACTGGCCGTGGCCGAAGCCGCGCGCAACGTTGTGTGCAGCGGCGCAAAACCAATCGCCATCACCAACTGCCTGAATTTCGCCAGCCCGCAACGCCCCGAAGTGATGTGGTCATTCAGCGAAACGATTGACGGCATCGGCGAAGCCTGTCGCGCGTTCAACATCCCCGTGACCGGCGGCAACGTCAGTTTTTATAACGAAACCGAAGGGCGCGGCATCTATCCCACACCCGTCATCGGCATGCTCGGCGTCATCGAAGAAGCCAAACACGCCACCACGCAATGGTTCAAAGCGGCGGGCGATGTGATCCTGCTGCTCGGCGAAACCGGCAACGACCTGGGCGCCAGCGAAACTCTCGCCGTTCTAACCGGCGAAGCGGTTGGCGCTGTCCCGCAACTTGATCTGGCGCTGGAAACCGCCGTCCAACAAGTCTGTTTGCAAGCCATTCAAACCGGATTGGTCGCCTCGGCGCACGATTGCTCGGATGGCGGGTTGGCTGTGGCGCTGGCTGAAAGCTGTTTCTCGCATTACCGCGCCACCGCGCTCGGCGCACAGCTTGATCTGAGCGAACATTTTCAAGCGAGCGGGTTGCAAAGCCTGCCCGCCAGCCTTGCTCAAAAGCTGGCGCTGCTGTTCGCCGAATCGCCCGCGCGAATTGTGTTGAGCGTGAGGGCAGAGAATGTGGCCGCAGTGCAGGAACGCGCAACGCAAGCAAAAGTGCCCTGCGCCGTTATTGGGCAAGTCGGCGGTGAACGCCTGAACATCGTTTGTGCGGGTGAAACGCTGATAGACGCAGCGGTGGCTGAACTAGAAACGGCCTGGAATGAGGCGTTGCCGCAAAGCTTGGATCGTCCGTTGCAGGCGGCGGCTTGAATGGGCGTTATTTCGTTATCGGCTCCAACTCTTCCTTGCTCGGTTCGACAATCGAACAGTTGTTTTTGAAATTGAGCAGCCGCGCGCTCGCCGTACCCGCCGAAGTTTTGGCCACGAGCTTGACGGGGATGTGGCTCTTGTCCGCTGTCAGCCACATCGTCATTTCGCCCTGCCTTGAGAACAATTGGCCGGGGCCGAACAGCTTCGGCTCGATGCGGATCGTATTGAGCTTGCCGCAATCGGTGCCGAGTTTCTCTTTCTTGCCCACCACGATTTCGAATACGTAATTGACGCCGTCATCGCTGACCGGGAAGCGCAGCAATTCGTTTTCTTTCAGTTTCTGCAAGCGCACAAAATACAAAGCAGAGATGAGATCAAGCATGCCTTCAGGTCGTGGCAAAGGCTTACGCTTCACTTCAGCTTGCGGTTTGGTCAGGTCGGTGAATTGGTAATTCACCGCAGCCGGTTCGCGTTCAAACAGCGCCACCTGCGACTGATTTTTTTTCCCCTCCTTGATCTCGTGCCAATGCAAGCGCGCGCTGAAATCCTGGCGGTCAACCAGCGTTTCGTACCGGTTCAGCACATCAATGCCGAAAAGGGCGGTCAGGATGCCCTTGGAAACCGCGCTAGCCCGCAGCCGGAAATAACGCTCTTGCGGGTTGGGTTGAAAGGCGAAATCGAGCCGCTTGAAAAACTCCTCTTCGGTGGCGGGGAGGCCCGGCGGTTCGGCTTCGCCCACGTATTCAAACGTCACCTCGCCGACTTTGGCGGCAATGGGAAAGCGCGTGAATTTGACTTCGTAAACCAGCTTCTCGCCCGCTTTGAACGGCAAGGATTTGAACTCGCGCTGCAACTGCGCCAGCGGCAACGCGGATGTCGGCGTGGGCGTGGGTTTGGCTCGCGCCGCTGCGGTACCAGTCACGACCGGGCCGGCTTGCGCGCGCACAAACGCCAGATAGCACGCGCTACACAACAGCCAAACCAAACTTGCGGTCACCACAACTCGTCTCATTCAACCTCGCCAAGCCAGTTTCAACCCCAGCTTCAATGCCAGGAGGCAAAGCACCACGGCCACGCCGAACAGCGCGCGATATTCGCGATGATGCAGATACTGCTGCCAATCAAACGTGCGCCGCTGTTCGCTGGCATACGGCGTCAAGCGCGGCACGAACAACGGCACCGCCGCCGCCCATTGCGTATAGGCCGCGCCAAACAGCCGTGTCATGTGTTCGGCCTCGGCTTGCATCACCGGCCAGTAAATCAGCATAAAGAACACCAACAGCCACAAGCCCAGCCACCACACGCCGCCGCTCACCGCGCAACCGAGCGCCATCACGAAGCTGCCGAAATAGAGCGGATTGCGCGTATGCGCGTATGGCCCGCTCACCGCTAGTTCAGCATTCTTGCGCAAATGCCCTGACGCCCAGGCGCGCAGCCCCGCGCCCAGCAACGCCAGCGGCGCGCCCCACGCCAACGAACGCCACGACGGTTGCGACGCCAATACAAACAGCACCGCCGTCGCAAAGCCCAACGGCACGCGCAACCGTTGCAGCCGCGCGCGCCAGGTAAAACTGTTTTCTGTTTCTACTTTCATCACTTGAACGAAACCACTGGCATTTCTTTATTCCGCAATCCGCAATCTGCAATCCGCAAGCGTTTTTCAATGCCCTGCCAGACCATTTCCACCGGCAGCTTCATGCACGAAATGTGACTGCATTGGCGGCGGTAACAATCGGTGCGGCAATCCAAATCGAAGCGCTCGACCACGACATCCTCCGCTGCGAACGGTCCGTTGCGCCGCGCCGAAGTCGGCCCGAACAGCGCTACAATCGGCGCGCTGGCCGCCGCCGCCAAATGCATCGGCCCGGTATCGCCGCCGACAAAAAGTTTTGCTTGCAGTGCCAGCGCGACAAATTCTTTCAAATTGGTATTCAGCAATTCCGCCGCGCCGCTGCGGGATTGCTCAACCACTGCGCGCGCCAGTGCCTCTTCGCCCGGGCCGTAAGTCACGAACGAACGCAGCCCGTGAACTTGCCACAAACGGTCGGCAATTTCGGCAAAGCCTGCTGTGCTCCAGAGCTTCGTCACCCAACCGCCACCGGGGTTAAGAATGGCGAACGACCCGCGCGCCGCATACTGTGCGGCAAACTGCCGGTCTTCTTCATTCAAGGCAAGCGGGAAGACATAAGGCTTGGCGATTTCGCAGCCGAGGTGCGCGGCGAGTTGCAGATTCTTTTCAATGATGTGCCCGCGATCATCCACGGCAACCTGTTCGGTGTAACACGCCGCGCTGGCCTTTTCACGCAAGGCTTCGGTCGCAAAACCGACGCGGCGCAGGGCGCGCGAAAATTTAACGATGCCAGCCGATTTCAGCAGCCCTTGAAAATCCAACGCCACATCAAAGGCGGATTCGTGCAGCCGTTGCACGGCTCGATAAGACGCCCGCCACGTGGCGGGATGCCAGAGCCGTTTGCGCCAGCCGCGCAGATCCAATTCGATCAAGTCATCCAGATACGGCGTATCGGCCAAGAGCTTCGCCGCCCCGCCGCGTTCGACCGCCCAGGCGATATAGGCCTGCGGCCATGTGCGTCGCAGCGCCGCCAACGCGGGCAGCGTGTGCACGACATCGCCGATGGCGCCAAGTCTGACAATCAAAATGCGCATGGTTCGATAGCGGATGATTCGATTGCGGATTGCGGATTGCGGATCGCGGATTCAAGGCAAGCGCTCGCTGTACTCAAAATGAACTGCACGGCTTCGAGCAGATTTGCGGCGACGAATTCCGGCTGGCGCGGCCATTGCGCGCGCTGCGCATACTCTTCACGGCCATAGCCTGTCAGCACGAGCACGCCTTGCGCGCCCGCGCTGTGCCCCATTTCCACATCGCGGTACCGGTCGCCAATGACGAAGCTGCGCGCGACATCAATCCCAAAATCTGCGGCTGCCTGCTTGATCAATCCCGGTTTGGGCTTCCGGCAATCGCACTCGATGCGATATTGCCGCAAGGCTTCACTTACTTCGACATGCTCAAACGGCAGATGTGGGCAAACATAAAAAGCATCCAGACGCGCGCCAGCCGGTTGCAAGCGGCGCTGCATTTCGGCGTGCGCCTCGCCGATAAACGATTCGGGGAAGAGACCGCGCGCCACGCCCGATTGATTGGTCAGCACCAGCGCCAACCAATCAGCTTCATTGATCAAGCGCACGGCTTCGACCGCGCCCGCACAGAAGCGCAAATCGGCCAGTGAGCGCAGATAACCCATCTCTTCATTCAGCGTGCCATCACGATCCAGGAAGATCGCGCGGCGCGGTTCAAGTTGGGTTTTAGCGTCTTTCATGAGCGATTTGCGAAGCGGCGAGGATAGGACGTGCGGCGTGTCGAGGCAAGCGGCGGTTAATCCGCGCTGACAGGCGGCGCTTGAGTTTGCTATCTTTGCTGGTAAATGGGGGCCAAACCGTCGAGTCCAAATTTTACCACCCGCCGATTACGCCACAGCCAGACGCTGCTGGGCCAGGCATTGTTGGTCTTGCTGCTGCTGTTCGCACTGGCCACGTCCGCCTGCTTGAAAGCGACCAAACCGACGCTGCCTAAAGTCTTCCCCGCGCCGCAACAACTCGCGCCCAAAAACAAACCGCCGCTCATCATCATCCCCGGCATTCTGGGCACCGAACTGGTCAACCAAAAGACGCAACAACGCCTCTGGCCGGAGTTGTTCCCGGCTGACCGCGACGCATTGTTGCTGCCGATTGCGTCGGCCAACTTGCGCGAGAACCGTGACGACATTGCGGCAACGCGCGTGATCGAGCAGGCCGACCTGGGCAAGTTGGTTCCGCAAATCGGCGTGTATGCCGGCTTGCTGCAAGCTTTGGAAAATTACGCCGGATACAAACGCGGCGACATTGATAACCCGGCCAACGACGGCGGCCGCGATACGTTTTACCTGTTTGCCTACGATTGGCGGCGCGACAACGTCGAAGCGGCGCAATTGCTGGCCGAAAAGCTCGCCAAGCTGAAAGCCAAACTGAATCAGCCGGAACTGCGCTTCGATGTGATTGCGCATTCGATGGGCGGGTTGATCGCGCGCTATTACGCGATGTATGGCGGGCGCGATGTGCTGAGCGACCCGATGTCCGAACCCGATTGGGCCGGGCTGCAACACATCAACCGGCTGATTTTGATCGGCACGCCCAACGCGGGTTCCTTCGACGCCTTTCGCTCGTTACTCCAAGGCTATTCCGTCACCGAAGCCAATCACACGCGCGTGGCGCTCTTTCGCGGCTTGCACCAGCGGATGATCTTCACGGTACCGTCAGTCTACCAACTGTTGCCGCGCAACACCGGCGCGCGTTTTTTCAACGAGAAGCTGGAACGCTTGCCGCTCGATCTTTACGACGCCGAGATCTGGCGGCAACAGCACTGGTCGGCGGCGTTCGACCCGGTAATTCAAACCCGCGAGCGCAAAGACTTCGCGAAGAAGCGGGGTTTGGCAGCCGGGGAGTTAGCAGCGAAAGAATTGGCCGAGCGGCGCGCGCTGTTTATGGCCGCCGCGCTGGCGCGGGCCCGCGCTTTTCAACACGCGCTGGACGCACACAATACGAACTCCGTCAATTTGCCGCTCTATCTGATCGGCGGCGATTGCGAACCGACCATCGCCGGAGCGTTTTTGATCCAGGAAAACGGCGTGCCCATAACGCTATTCTGGCCCAACAAAGCGCTCGGCAATCGCCAGCAACGCCGTCGCGCCATAGACCTCATCTTCTTGCCCGGCGATGGGCGCGTCACGCGGCAAAGCCTGCTCGGCCTGACGCTGGAACCGGAAGCGAGTGAGCCGTTCTTGCGGGCGATGAAAGCGACGCCGCAACAAACGCTATTCAATTGCGACGTACACGGCGACCTGCCGCTCAATCTGATTATTCAAAACAATCTGCTGACGTTGTTGCTGGGGAATCAGTACTGAGGGGAGTAGTCAGTAGGTTATGATTTAACCGACTACTGACTACCGACTACTGACTACTGACTACCGACTACTGACTACTCTTTAAGGTTTGATTGGCCCCGGCAGCTCATCCGTAATTTTGATGTCGGTCTCGAACTTGCGATAGAACTTGAAGGTGAGCAGGTTGCGGAAGTATTTGCGCTCGCGGCGGTCGGCGATGATGAACTCGGCGCGGATCGGCAGCAGAAATTCGCTGTCCAGGCCGCGCAGCTTCACAGTGTCATAATCCACCGAGCTTTCTGAATTGGTCACCGGATAATTCGCGGGCATGGCGTCCACGGCTGTGTCCAAGCGCAAGACCAGCTTTTTCTCGGCGTCAATCCAAACGGTGCCGCTGTAACCCGCCACGATTTGGGGGTAGCCTTCGGCCTTGACCGTCAGCTTGGAAGTCGGTTGTGGGACGGTGAAATCGTATAGCAGGGTAGGACGCGTGCCGAGCCTTTCTTTGCCTGCCGCTTTGAACATCGCCTTGGTCTCGGTGTCGAACAGCGAGGCCAGCATCGAGGCGAAATCGCCGGTCGAATAAGCGCCGCCTGCTTGTTCGAGCGACTTCGTTGGCGGGCGGCCAATACTATTCATGGGTTTGTATTTCTCACCGTTCTTGCGGCTGTAGGTTAATTCATAAGTCAGCTTGTCGGCGCGATCCCAGGCGCCGCGCGCCTCAAAATCGAAATAACGCTCGACATCCTGCTGGCAGATGAAATCCGGCAGGTCTTCCAGATAATCGCGCACGTTGCGGCGCGTCTCTTCCAAAAACGGATCGGGCGTTTCGCGCAGGATGGTGAGCTTGCTGTTGGCGTTGGCGTTCAACCGTTCAGCCACCCGTTTGATAGTGTTGATCAGATGTTGATGCGCCCCGTTGGCGCGTAGGCGGCTGACGGCTTCGGGCGTGGGGTCAAAGGCGAGGCCGACGCGTTCGACCAGCAACGCCAAATTGGCTTCGGTCAGGTCGCGCCCAACCTGCTGGCGTAATAGCGTATTCATCATCTGCAACGTCAATGGCTCGGTCGGTAAGGTGGAAGCCCGTTGTGCCCAGGTGGGCAACGCCAATACGTATAGAAAAAGGACAAGCAAACTGATTCGGTGTTTCATAAGTACCTCGCAGTGAGTGAACGCCGCCGCCACGTGCAACGCGCAAGGATTGTGCGTTATCCGCCCAGGTTTTTCCAGCCGCGCGCTGGTTGAGGGCTTTGCGCGGCTGGAATCCCGGCTTTACAGCGACAAAGCCCGTGTGCTACTTTCCGCGCTTCAATTTCAAAGGAAAATCGTAATTAGACAGTTACACATAGATTTGGAGGCAAATAGAAATTGCTATGTCGTTAGCAAAAGAAGTCAAGGTAGACATCGTCACGCAATACAAGACCCACGAGAGCGACACGGGTTCGCCTGAAGTGCAGGTCGCGCTGCTGACCAAGCGCATCGTTGAGTTGCAAGATCATTTCCGCACCCACGCCAAAGACCACCATTCACGCCGTGGCTTGTTGAAGCTGGTGCAACAGCGCCGCAGCTTGTTGGATTATCTGAAGCGGTGCGACATCACGCGTTACCACGATCTGATCACACGGCTTGGATTGCGCAAATAAGATTTTGAATTGTTGCGGTGCCTGGGGCCTGAACGGCCCCAGACGCCGCTTTCGTTGTGTGCCGAACGTGACGGCGTTCCTTATCTCTTGCGCACCTTGCAGAAAGCTCAGGCGAAGCTGTTTAAGCCCAGTTGCTCAAGCAACATCAACTGCCCGCCCTATTCCGCACATGCGAGCAGCCTGAGCCGGTGCAGCCAGTGATCATCCCAGCGCCATCATCACGCAGGCCGCTTTCGAGCAGCGCCAACGTGAACTCAACTTTCACCAGTACCAAGTTACTTAACCAAGCCAATGTTATAGCCGTCGGCATTGCCGGGCGCGTGTTTTGCGCCCGGTTGCGCCACGGCTTTTGTCGTTTCAAGTCGCAGTTCACCGTTCACAGTTGCCAGGCCCATTGACTGCCGACTGCCGCACTGCTGACTGTTGTTGAAGAGGAGATATACAAAATGTTTTTGAAGCAAGCGATCAATTTGGGCGGTCACGAAATCACCATCGAGACGGGCCGCATCGCCAAACAGGCCGATGGTGCCGTGCTCATCAGCCAAGGCGAAACCGTCGTGCTGGTCACCGCCGTTTCGGCCCGCAAGGCCAAAGAAGGCCAAAGCTGGTTCCCGCTGACCGTGGATTATCGCGAATACGGTTACGCCGCCGGGCGTATCCCGGGCGGCTATTTCAAACGCGAAGGCCGTCCGACCGAGCGCGAAATCCTGATCTCGCGCATGACTGACCGCCCGGTGCGCCCGCTCTTCCCAGAAGGTTACCAAAACGAAACCCAGATCATCTCGATGGTGATCTCGGCGGACGATCAAAACGATCCCGATGTCTTGGCGATCACCGGTGCGTCCGCCGCGCTCTATCTGTCGGACATTCCGTTTCACACGCCGGTCGCGGGCGTGCGTGTCGCGCTGGTCGAAGGCAAATACATCGTCAATCCGACCTACGAGGAAAATCGCGGCTCGTTAATCAACCTGATCGTCGTGGGCAGCGAAGAGGCCATCGTCATGGTCGAAGCCGGCGCCAAGGAAGTCAGCGAGGAAGTCATGGTCGAAGCCCTCATGTTCGGCCACAACGAAATCAAGAAGCTGTGTCAATTGCAACGCGCGATGTTTGAGACGCTCGGCATCAAGAAACGCGCATACACCACGCCTGCCGTCAACGAAGAGTTGCTAGGCCAGATTGCCGCCAAGTACACCGATGGGCTGCGCGACGCGCTGGACGTGACCAAGCACGGCAAGATCGAAAGCTACGCCAAGATTGACGAACTGCACGCCGCCTGCGAAGCCGACTTCCCCGAAGATCAACCGGCGCTGCGCAAGGAGGCGGGCAAGCTCTTCGACCGTTTGAAAGAGCGCATCTTCCGCGACGACATTTTGAATAATCGCCGCCGTCCCGATGGCCGCCGCTTTTCAGAGATTCGCCCGATCAGCATCGAGGCCGGTTGGATTCCGCGCACGCATGGTTCGGCGCTCTTCACGCGCGGCGAAACCCAGGCCATCGTCACCACGACGCTCGGCACTTCGCAGGACGTGCAGTACCTCGACAACATCGAGTTCGGCGAGATCAAGCGCCGCTTCATTTTGAACTACAACTTCCCGCCCTTCTCGGTTGGCGAAACGGGCCGCACCGGCAGCCCCGGCCGTCGCGAAATCGGCCACGGCGCGCTGGCGCATCGCGCGCTGAGCGCCGTGATGCCGGACGAGACCGAGTGGCCGTACATCGTGCGCGTCGTGTCGGACATTACCGAATCGAACGGCTCGTCTTCGATGGCGACGGTCTGCGGCGGCGCGCTGGCGATGATGGATGCGGGCGTCCCGCTCAAAGCGCCGGTCGCGGGTGTGGCGATGGGTCTGGTGATGGAAGGCATGAAGTACGCCGTGCTCTCTGACATCGCGGGCGCCGAAGATCATTACGGCGACATGGATTTCAAGGTCGCGGGCACGCGCGCCGGGATCACCGCCTTGCAGATGGACATCAAGATCACCGGCCTCAATCCGGCGATCCTTTCGGAAGCGCTGGAGCAGGCCAGGAAAGGCCGCTTCCACATCCTCGACAAGATGGATGAAGTGCTGCCCGCCGCGCGGCCCGAAATCAGCAAGTATGCGCCGCGCATCATCACGATCATGATTCCGACCGACAAGATTCGTGACCTGATCGGCCCCGGCGGCAAGATCATTCGCGGCATCGTCGAACAGACCGGCGCGAAGATTGACGTCGAAGACAGTGGCCGCGTCAGCATCGCCACTTCCAACGGCGAAGCGGGCGCGCGCGCCTTGCAAATGGTCAAGGACATCACCGCCGAAGCCGAACCGGGTCAGTCGTACCTGGGCACGGTCACGCGCATCGTGGATTTTGGCGCTTTCATCGAAATCTTCCCCGGCACCGAGGGCTTGTTGCACGTCAGTGAAATCGCGCCTTACCGCGTGCACGATGTGCGCGACGAACTGACCGAAGGCCAGCAAATCCTGGTCAAGTGTCTCAACGTCGAAGGCAACAAGATTCGCCTAAGCCGCAAGGCTCTGCTCGCTGGTGAAGGCGGCGAAGAAGGCGGTGGCAATAGCGAAGACGAGGTGGATGACGGCGGCGGTTATCAACAACGCGAACGTCAGGAGCGCGGCGGCGACCGTGGCGGACGCGGTGGCGGCGGTGGTCGTCCGGGTGGCGGCGGTCGTCCGGGTGGCGGCGGTCGTCCGGGTGGCGGTGGTCGTGGCCGTCGGTAAACACGTCCCACATTGTTTTCAACTTCGGCGGAGCGCATCGCATTGCGCTCCGCTTTTCTTTTTGTCGAAGCCTAGATCAGTTTGCAATTGTAATGTACGGGGGCGCGGTACTGACCGGGTGCGCACCTTTTCCCGTACACCGCTCTGCCATCCGATCTAATTGCCGATGACCCTGAAAAAATTCAGTTCAAGCAAAGGTGCGCCTAACGACAAAGGCATGGGGGTTCAGCCTTCAGGCTGCTGCGCGCGCAACGCACGCCAGACAAGCTAAAGCTTGAACTCCATGCTTTTCTCTCCCGCTTGCACCACTACCTTCAACAGCCCTACGGTTTTTCCTGCCGCACCATGAACGTGTGGCGGCCCAACAACGCTGGCAGCCAGCGGGCCGGTGGTTGAGCGAATACGCTTTTGATTTTCGGCCACATAACCCTGAGCGGAATGCGCCAGCGCCACATCGGCACAAAACCGAAGCGCGCAAAATAGCCCGGCTTCATCGTGCCGAGCCAGACTTTGGCGATGCTGCACTGAGTTGCTTTTTGCAAACCTGCCTGCACCAGTTGCTCACCGATACGCCGCCCTTGTCTTTCCGGCAAGACCGCGACCGAATGCAGTTCAGCCGATTGATCGGGATAACAATGCAAAGCCGCGCAACCGACGACACCGGCAGAGCGCATTACAGCAACCAAGTACTCAGGTAGTTGTACGGTGATCTCGGCGGCTGAGCGTTGAAACAAAGATGGATCGGCCAGATTGGCGCGCAGCACAGCCAGGATGGCTTCGACATCGGCAGGAACTGCGGCTCTGACAAGTACCTCTTCGGACATCTGCAAACATTGGGCGAAATCGAACTCGTCACCTGCACGACAAAGTTTTCGACAGGATTGACCGGATTTTTTTGGATGACCAGGATCAGGCCGGATTGCTGTTTTATCCTGTCAATCCAGCCAACATCCTGTTCATCCTGTCTCAAAGTTCCGTGGATTGGGCTATGCCTGAACCTGAACCATCTCTTGCAACTGTGCGCGGCGCGCGCGCATGTTGGCGATGAACTCGTGAAAGAGATACGCCGCATCGTGCTGTTCATCCTGTCTCAAAGTTCCGTGGATTGGGCTATGCCTGAACCTGAACCATCTCTTGCAACTGTGCGCGGCGCGCGCGCATGTTGGCGATGAACTCGTGAAAGAGATACGCCGCATCGTGCGGGCCGGGGCCTGCTTCAGGGTGGTATTGCACCGAAAAGACGGGCAAGCGGCGATGGCGCAAGCCTTCCAGACAGCCGTCGTTGAGATTGAAATGCGTCAACTCGATTTCATTCTGGTCGAGGCTCGCGGGGTCTACTGCAAAGCCGTGGTTGTGCGAAGTGATTTCGATGCGCTTGGTGCGTTCGTTGCGCACAGGTTGATTGCCGCCGCGATGTCCGAATTTGAGTTTGTAGGTCTGTCCGCCGAAAGCGCGCGCCAAAATCTGATGGCCCAGGCAAATGCCGAAGACCGGCGCGGCATTCGTCAACTGGCGCACGTTCGCCACAATGTGCGGCAACGCCGCCGGGTCGCCAGGGCCGTTGGAAAGAAAGATGCCATCGGGCGCGAGCGCCAGCACATCATCCGCCGAAGTGCTGGCCGGAACCACCGTCACCTCGCAACCCAGCGCCGCCAGATAACGCAGGATGTAGTACTTGATGCCGAAATCAAAAGCGACCACACGAAACGGCGTTTCGCCCGGCTGCAAGGCCACACCCAGCGTCTCACGAAACTCGCCGAGCGCGTCGTAAGTTTGCACATCCTTTATCGAAGACCATGCATAACTGTCGCCACAGGTGACCTGGTCAACCAGGTTGCGGCCCAGCATCGCGGGCGCGTTTTGGGCTTTCTTGACGACGCTCTGTTCGTCGTTGTCGAGCGCCGAGAGGCAGGCGCGCATCGCGCCCTTTTCGCGGATGTGGCGCACCAGGGCGCGCGTGTCCACTTCGGAAATGCCGACGATGCCGTGCTGTTTCAGGTATTCATCCAGCGATTGCGTTGCGCGCCAATTGGAGGTGACCTCTGAAGCTTCGCGCACGACGAAGCCTTCGACAAAGGGACGGCGCGATTCCACGTCTTCGTTGTTCACGCCGTAATTGCCGATCAGCGGATAGGTCATCGTCACAATCTGTCCGGCATAGGATGGATCGGTCAGAATTTCCTGGTAGCCTGACATCGCCGTGTTGAAGACGATTTCGCCTGTACGCTCAGTCGCCGCGCCCCACGCCCGCCCCCGAAACACGCGGCCATCTTCCAACGCCAGAATCGCTGTTTTGTATTTATCGCTCGCCATCGTTGCCTGTTGTTTCTCCTGAAATTGAGATTTGAATTTAATGCTGCCGCTCCCGCAGAAAATCCTGCGCCTGCTGCAACCAGCGCCGTTCCGTCCGGTATTTATAGGCAGGCGCCGTGCGCACCGTCTCGATGCACGTTTGCATTTCGGCGGCGGCCTCGTCGTCGCGCCCCAATTGCGCCAGCGTCAGCCCGCGCCAGTAATGTGCCTCGGCGTCGGTCGTCCGTTGCGCCAAAAATTTGTCGAGCATCGCCAAGGTGTCAGGATATTGTTTGGCCGCGTAATAGACCAACCCCGTCTCGCGCCAGATTTCATACTGGCTATGATTCGGCGCCTGCCGCACGACTTTTTCAAAATGTTCAATCGCCTCGTTCAACCTACCCTGCTCGCGCGCGATGCGTCCGAGCTGATAATGCGCATCAATCTCTTGCGGGTCAATCGCGCTGGCGCGCTGAAAGGCTTGCACAGCCTGTTCATATTCGCCGCGTTGCTGGTAAAGCAACCCCAGATTGTAATGCGCCGACGCATCCGCCGGATTGAGTGTCGCCGCTTCCAGATTTTGCCGGAAGGAACGCCGCGCATTGCGCGCCGAGAGCAAATCGCCGATTTGGTCGCGCAGAAAATAGACCAGCAATAGCAATAAGAACGGCGAAGCGAATAGGAAAGCCACTGCCTGCATCAACACGAGCAGCCCAAATAGCGAAAGAAACGAGAGCAGTGTCACGACCGCCGACTTGGCCCAATTGATGCGAAAGATCACCCCCAGCGCCAACGTCATCAACGCCGCAAAAATCGGCAGCGGGATCACCAGTAACAAGACGAAATAGCCCACCACGGCTTCGCTGTTGAGCCAGGCGCTCTGCCAACTGATGACCGCCGCCGGCAACAGCGTTACCAGTAAGGCCGCCGCCAACGCCGCCAACGCGCACGAAGCGACGGCCGCATACTCTTCGCGCAAAACCAGCGCAAAGCTGGCGCGCCGTTCAAAGAGATTCGCCAGCAGAATCGCGAACGGCACATACAGCACCGCGACAAAGAGCAAGAGCAAGGCGGCATTCAACGCCGCACTTTGTACATTCCCAATCCAGAATTGCGGCGTGCGCGTCACCGGCGCCGCAAACAAACGCCCACCTTGCGCATAACCTTCCAGCACGGCGGCGGCCAGGGCATAGAAAAATGTCGCCAGCCACGCGCCCAAAGCTGCCAAACCGAAGGGCGCGCGGTCGCGCAAGCCTTTGAGCGCCGTCACAGGTTGCCACAAGAGGCCGGTTACCAAATTCAAATCACGCATTGGCTTTTGGATAAAGCAAAGCGCGGAAAGCCGCCTGGCCTCCGCGCTTCAATTACATTCATTGCATTCGCATCAGGCTACTCAATCAAGCTTGCCGAGTCGCTCTGTCGGCATAAAGGGGTAGTAGCGGAAGATCGCTTTGCCATAAATGTATTTCTCCGGCACCAGTCCCCAATAGCGGCTGTCGCTGCTGTTGCGCCGGTTGTCGCCCATCACGAAGTAATGATGCTCTTTCACCCGCGTCGGCCCGGTCGTGTCTTGCGACAGATATTCGGGGTCGAGGTAATCTTCGTTCATTTGCACGCCGTTGATATAAAGCTTGCCGTTCTCGACATTGACCTCTTCGCCGGGCAAGCCGACCACGCGCTTGATGTAAGATTTCGAGGGGTCTTCAGGATAGAGCAGCACGACGATGTCGCCGCGTTTGATCGGCTCGCGGTCGCCCAGCCATTCGCGCAGCGGATAAATGAATTTGTTGACGAAGATGCGATCCTGATCGTGCAAGCGCGGCATCATGCTCTGGCCCTCGACACGCACCGGTTGCACCACAAAGACCACGATCAAAACTGCAATCACACCAGCGAAGAAAATATCGCGCAACAGCGACTTCGCCTCGTACCACAAGCCGCCCTGGTCATACCCGCCATTGCGCCACGCGCCCAGGTCGTCAATCACACGAATATCGCCATCGTCCTCGGGCGCAATGCCCGGATACTTCTCTTTCTTCATAGTAGGAAATCACCTCGAACGTTCAGTCTGAACCACTAGGCGTTGCTAGCGCGTCCAAACGCGGCAAAAGATATTATGCGCACTTGGGCTTGTCAACGCAGCGTTTTGACGTGTTTTCACGCCGACAGGATTGCATCAGGGCCACGCGGCTCAATACGAAACCTTGCCTTGCAAAGTTGTGTCAATCTCAGCTTGTTTCCCCGTGCCGAATAGGAAGGCTTGCATGTTATCCAAGAGGAACGTCTGGTGATCAGGATTGATCGTGCTCAACCCATAATGATTGATGAGTTGATTTTGCGATGCCAGCCACGCCTTCCAGCATGCCTGGCAAATTTCAGCGTGAATCTTTTTGCCCAAAGCGCTGCCAAAGGGCGCTTTTTCGAGGGCGGGCAGCTTTTGTTTGCAACGCGCGCACGTGATGATTTCTGCCATACGAAAACCTTCTCCTTGTCTGCGGAAGATAATGAAAATTGGTGTCATTCCGTGAGAAAGGGCATCTTAGCACAGGCCGCGCCGCTGCCGCAGCGCCCTATTGACAATCCCGGGTAGTGGGGCAAGGGGGTGGGATAGTGGATAATCTGATGTGATGATCACTATCACCCTTAAATGCCATCACTGCGGCAGTGAAGAGCTTGTGCGTGATGGACGCACGCGCAATGGAAAACAACGTTACTGGTGTCGCGCTTGTCAGCGTAGCAGTCGTGATACGCCACGACCTGGCGGCTACAGTAAGCTGAACAAGACCAAATTCTCAAAGCCTACGAGGAACGCAGTTCTTTGCGTGGTTTGGAACGAGTTTTTGGTGTCTCACGCAAAACGGTCAGTGTTTGGCTCAAAAAAAGGGGGCCGCACTCCCACCTTTGAGCGAAACTCTGATTGAGCCGGATCAGACACTGGGCAGCGAGCTGGAACTCGATGAACTGTGGTCATTCGTGCTCAAAAAAAAGCCGTAAACGCTGGGTCTGGGTGGCACTGTGCCGTCAGACGCGGCAAATCGTCGCCTTTGCGATTGGCAATCGCAGTGCAGCGACTTGCCGAAAGCTTTGGCAGCAGATACCGCCAGTTTACCGACAAGCGCATTGTTACACCGATTTCTGGTAGGCTTATCAAAAAGTCGTCCCGACAGCACAACACACACCTGGTGGCAAGGAGAGCGGACTAACTGCTCACGTCGAGCGCTGGAACAACACGCTGCGCCAACGGCTTGCTCGGTTTGTCAGAAAAACGTTGTCGTTCTCAAAGTCAGATCGCATGCACAAGATTTGTCTGCGATCGTTTATTCACTACTACAATCTATCAGTGGGCAAACTTGATGGTTGGAAAATGGAAGCTGTATATCCCACCCCATTACCCCACTACCTCCAACTTTAATTGGTCTGGCAATCGGTCTTACGCTAGCTTTTATACTGGCTCGCTTAATGGAGAGCCTACTTTATGAAGTTACCAGCTATGACGCCCTATCAGTCATTTCGTCTGTAGTTCGGCTCGCATCTGTCGCACTGTTGGCCTGTTTTTTCCCGGCACGGCGAGCGATGAAGATATCTCCAGTGTCTGCACTCAAAAATGAGTAGGGATGGGAAAGTGGCCCTGTTGCGGAGTCGGCTCAGTTACCGATCCAATCGCTTGCTTCTATCTTCCACCTTCGGCGCAATCTCGCCTGCCGCCACAATCGCATTGGCCAGCACAGTCGAATCAATCTGCGCCGATTGCGGATCAATCAGCGTTTTCGCGCCCTTCAGCATTGCGTAACCGTCGCCGCCATCCGCCACAAAAGAAGTGCAGGCTAATGTGTAGGTTTTCTTCTCATCCAGCGGCTGGCCGTTGACCGTGACTTTGACCACGCGCGAACCGGCAGGCTTACGACCATCGAAATCGAATTCCACGCCGGACACGTGCGGGAAGCGGCCGCTCTCGCTTTCTTCGACGACTTGGCTGACGCCGTTTTCCAGTGCGGCGCGCAAGATAGCGCCGGTCACTTCCAGCTTCACCACCGGATTTTCAAACGGCAGAATCGCCAGTGTATCGCGTTTGCTCAAGGCCCCTGCCGCGAAGATTTTGTTGACGCGCACCGAACCGCCGTTGAGCAAGCCTACGTCCGCGCCCGTCGCCTGTTTGAAAGCATCGGCGATGAAATTGCCGAGGTTGGTTTCCTTGGTGCGATTGGCCAGCGTCGTCGCATCGAGTTCGACCGAAGTGCGCCCCACTGGCTTATCCAGTTCCGCCGAAACTTTGTCTTCGTATTCCTTGATGGTTGCCGCCACTGCCGGATCATCTGGCGTCGTGCTGGTCACAGGCAGGCCCGCCCAATCCATGCTGAGGAGCTTGCCCGAACGCGCGTCTACGTTCAGGTCAATGCGGCCCAGCAAGCGCGCGTCCTGCCCCCATTTGAAAATCGGCGTGCGTCCGGCCAGTGATTGCAGCAATTCATGTTCGTGGCCGCCGATGATGACGTCGGCCAGTCCGGTGGCGGCCAGCCGCTTGTCTTCGCTCATCGTCAAATGCGTGACGGCGATGATGAGCTTGGCTCCTTGCGCGCGCATACGTTTGACCAGCACGCGCGCCGTCAGCAGCGGATCAACAAACCGGATGCTATTGCCGGGCTTCGAACTCGTCGCCGTATCGGTTGTCAGCAAGCCGAACAAGCCGACTTTAACGCCGCCGATGTTGCGAAGGACAAAGCGCGGCATGCCGTTGAACGGTTGATTGGTGCGCCGGTCAATCACGTTGGAGCCGAGCCAGCCGAACTTCGATTCCTTCATCCGCGCGCTCAAGAGGTCAGGGCCGAAATCGAATTCGTGATTGCCAAGACAGGCGTAATCCAAGCCCAGCGCATTCCACGCCGCGATCATCTGTTGCCCTTTGAAAATCGTCGAAGCGACCGACGGCGAAATCGTGTCACCCGCCAATAAAAACAAGGTATTCGGCGCTTCGGCCAAAATCTTTTTGCGCAAGGTAGCGATGCGCGCCAGCCCCGCGCTCTTGCCGCCATCCAGCGCGGCGGTTTGGTAAACGTCGTTGAGTTGCAACAGCGTAATGCGCGTGACCGACTGCGATTTGGCTTGCGCAAACGTGGCAGTGCTGAAGCAGGCGCAAAGCAAGAGAGCGCCAAACAGCAAACGAGAGAAAGACGTGCGGGAAAACATTTAGGGAAACCTCCGAAACCGTTAAATTGTGTTTTGAAAAGTACGTCCTGATTCCAGCATCCTGACTCCCGACTCCCTTAAAGGAAAACAGACGTCAGGAATGAGGAATCAGGAGCCAGCGAATCGTACCGGATTGTCTTGCTGCTAACGATACAAAGCCTTGCCTGTCTCAAGCTGAGCTAACCACCTTGCGCCACCATCTTCTGCGCGGCCTCACGCGCTTCCGCCAACGTCCGCACCGCGCCATCCAATTGCAATTCATAAACGGTATGCGTGATTTCACCAATGCGTTTGCCCGGCTCTAAACCCAATTCAAGCACGTGGCGGCCCAGCAAGAGCGGCGCGGGCGCGCGCTCTGCAATGCCCAACGCAAGCACGCGATTGTGAAACCACTCTTCGGCCACTGGTTGAGGTTCGCCCTCACGGCCCAGGCAATCGGCGCGCGCGACGCGGTAAAGCAACTCCGGTTCGACCTGCAACGCGAGGCGGCGAAACATGCCGTCGGTGACGGTCGCGCGCACTTTGTTCCAGCGGTACGGGATGTCGTGCAACCGCGCCAACGCCACGGCCTGTTTGCGCACGTCGTAACCATCAAAGGTGAACACTTTCAGCCGTTCGAGAAAGCGTTCAGCCAACAGCGCGCCCGCCGCTTCGTGGCCGGCAGCTTTGACGGTGTCGCCTTCAACTTTTGTCGTCACAGGCTTGCCGAAATCGTGACAGAGCGCGCCCAGCATCACGGCCAATTGCTTCGGGCGCGGCAGGTCGTCAATCAGCTTGCGCGCTTCGTCGAGCACCATGCCGTTGTGCGTGAACACATCGCCTTCGGGATGCGTGCGCGGGTTTTGCGGACAATCAATCAATGCGTGCACTTCGGGCCAAAGCTTTTCGGTGATAGCCAACTCGCACGCCGCCCACCAGCCGACGGAAGGCCGCCGCGCCGCCAGCAACCATTTCTCGACTTCGGCCCAAATGCGTTCGGCGGGCAAATCTGACAGATCAATCGAACGGCACAGCGCGACCGTCGCAGGTTCGATGGTGAATTCAAAGCGCGCGGCGAATTGCATGGCACGCAGCACGCGCAGGCTGTCTTCGACAAACGTGCTCGGATCAACCACACGAATCAGGCGCGCTTGCAAATCGGCGCGGCCCCCGTGCGGGTCAATGATCTCATCGGTCAACGGGTCATACAGCAGCGCATTGATCGTGAAATCGCGCCGCCGCGCCGCTTCGGCAAACGTCATGAACGGATCGCCCGTCACCTCGAAGCCGCGATGCCCGCGCCCGACCTTCGATTCGCGGCGCGGCAGACTGACATCCACCACGAAGCTCTGCCCCGCCTCACGCACCTTGAGTTTGTACACCGTGAAGGCCTCGCCCACCGCATCCACCCGGCCCAGCGTCCTGAGCAGCGCTTTCAACCGCGTCGCTTCCAGCCCGTAACACTCAATGTCGTAATCGGTGCCCTGGTCATCGGTCGTCTGCCCGCCGCTGCGCACGAATTCGCGCACCCAGCCGCCGACGAGCAAGGCGCGCCCCCCTGCTACGTTCACTGTCTGACAGATTTTTATAACGGCGGGAGAAATCATCGGCGCGGATTATGGCGTGTTTGCGCTAGAATTTCACTCGACTTGTGATGCAGTACCGGGAGCGGTAGCGACTGAGTGATTTCGCCTGTGTGTTTATCGGAATGACCCGGTCGCTTGTATGTTCGACAAGCTGCCAGCTTGTCGAAGTCTCCGCTGGCAGCTAATTGGTTTAACGGCCAGGCCTCGACAAGCTGGCAGCTTGTCGAACAACCGGGTCGCTACCTCCCGGTACTGCATCGTTCGTCATCACGAAAAAGGAGAAGGAAACCTATGAAGCTTTGGCAAAAAATTATGGTGAATGGCGGCGCGCGCGTCGCCCGCAAGGTCGGCAAATCCATGCCCCTGGTCGGCACGGCGGTCGTAATCGGCTTGATGGGCTACGAAATCAAAAAGAAGGGCTTGGTGAAAGGCGTTGTCAACACGGCGCTCGACGCGACGCCCGTGCTTGGCACGGCGAAGAACGTCATTGAACTTTTCACGGGGGATTGGCTGGCGGATAAAGATAAGGTCAGGGAGGAAAAGCGGGAAGGCTGAAGTCTTCGGTACGCCCGACAAACTCGTTCCAAGAATCGGCAACAATCAGGTAAACGACATAATTGCAGGGAGTATCAGCATACATAACAACGTGTTCTACAGGCACGGGCTGTAGCTTACAACGCTCATTGGTCGCACTGCACTAAAATGAATGTTCGGCAAAAACTGACCCTACCTATCTGGAATGACCTTCAGATTCGACAAGTAACCTCCCTGCCCAGGCCCTACCCATAGGCCAACACCTCCGCCCTTCCGATTGCTCAGTTCCTCAACCACTAGGCTTGGCTCCTTGGCATCGTTGACGTAAACACTCACCTTCGACTTTTGAATGACAATCTTGGCGTGGAACCAAGTATCACCATCTGGAGCAGGGACAATAGGCTTCTCGTATTGATCGGGTTTGTCTTTGCGAAGGTCAAACCAATGGTATTTCGGGTGAGAGATATACTGGACTGCATGCGACTTCCGCACCGGATCTTCGGCGCGAAAGTTGAAAGGACGGAAGTAAACTGCATCGTGAGTCGTATCATCAACGACACGAAAGGCGACACCCAGGAAGTTACTTTGAGGCGGGTTACTTTGTCCGAGAGCGTCAAACTCAATGACTCCGTCCGTAAACTTGATGCCAGTCAGGGCGACCACCCATTCGTCTTTCTCTGAAAATTCCTTTTTCGTTGGTTGGATTTTCAGCGCGGGTTTCCCTTTGACGTTTTCTACCCACTTGAGGCTGACTTCAGCCGTAACCTTCGCCGCCTTCTCTTCCGCGAGCGCCTTCAAATCAGGTGTGATGGTTTTCTGCTGTGCAATCGCCGACCCAGCGAAGACCGAGAGCACAATGAGCCTCAGTAGCATGTATCGCATCATAATTGACCTTTCTGTAGAAGGCTGACCCGCAGATCACACCATGTCCGTTCTGAGGGACATTCGCGTATATGTCATCTGAGCAACGACCCGCCACCGAACATGAGGTTATTGTCCTTCGCAAACACGCGCCGTCTGCAACAATCTCGACTCATCAAACGGCTTCCCAACCAACTGCAAACCAATCGGCAAACCTTCGCTCGAACTCCCACACGGCACGCTGATACCCGGCAGGCCCACCAGATTGAGCGTCACCGTGTAAATGTCGCCCAGGTACATCGCCAGCGGATCATCCGACTTTTCGCCGATCTTAAAGGGCGGCGTCGGCGCGGTCGGCGTGGCAATTACGTCGCAGTGTTCAAAAGCCCGCTCGAAATCTTGCACCAGCATCGTGCGCACGCGCTGGGCTTTTTCGTAATAGGCGTCGTAATAACCTGACGACAACGCGAAGGTACCGAGCATGATGCGGCGTTTGACTTCGGCGCCGAAGCCCAGGTCGCGCGTCTTGCGATACAGCTCGGCCAGCGTGCGCGCTTCTTCGGCGCGGAAGCCGTAGCGCACGCCATCGTAACGCGCCAGATTCGACGAAGCCTCCGCCGTAGCGATGATGTAATAGGCAGCAATCGCATACTGGGTGTGCGGCAAATGCACTTCGACAAGCTGCGCGCCTTGCGCTTCCAGTTGTTTGAGCGCGGCTTCGACGCTGGCTTTGACTTCGGGGTGCAAGCCTTCGCCAAAGCATTCGGGCGGGACGCCGATGCGCAAGCCCTGCACACCGGCATTCAAATGCGCTGTGTAATCGGGCACGTCCACGTTTGCCGAGGTCGCGTCGTAACGGTCGCGTCCGGCGATGACTTGCAACACGCGCGCGGCGTCTTTGACCGTGTGCGCGAAGGGGCCGATTTGATCAAGCGAGGAGGCAAAGGCCACCAGGCCGTAGCGCGACACGCGGCCATAGGTTGGTTTCAACCCGACTACGCCACAGAACGAGGCTGGTTGGCGAATCGAGCCGCCCGTGTCGGAGCCGAGGGAAACGGGCACGCAATCCGCCGCGACGGCGATGGCGGAACCGCCGGAACTGCCGCCGGGCACGTAGTCGGGATTGTGCGGGTTGCGCGCGGGGCCAAAGGCGGAGTTTTCATTCGAGCCGCCCATCGCAAATTCGTCGAGGTTGGTTTTGGCGACGATGATCGCGCCGGCGGCTTCGAGTTTGGCGACGGCGGTGGCGGTGTACGGCGGCGCGTAATCGCCGAGGATGCGCGAACCGGCGGTCGTGCGCAGTCCGGTCGTGCACATGTTGTCTTTGATGGCAACGGGAATGCCGGCCAGCGGCTGCGTTTGCAGTTGTGTTTGAATCTCTGCGTCGAGCGCGTGGGCGCGTTCGAGCGCGGCCTTGCGGTTGATCGTCAGAAAGGCGTTGAGGCGCGGATTGGCCGCTTCGATGCGGTCGAGCGCCGCGCTGACAACGTCGCTCGGTTTGGCCTCACCGGTGGCGTAGAGCCTGTGAATGGCTTCGATGGTGCGGGTTTCGTTCAAACTGGTGACTCCGACTGCGAAGGAAAGGCGCAGCAGGAAACAAAAGTATGGAGTTCGGCCTTTAGGCTGCTTTCGCTCGCCGCCCCGCCACTAGCGGGACTGACAAGCTAACGCTTGAACTCCATGCTCTCGTTATTCGGTTGCATCACGGCGTGCGAAAAAGACGAAGTTGGTTGCTGCCCGGTCTTCGTGTTCTTCGTGGTTGGCTTTTATCGCAGCGAGGCGTCTAAGAAACAACGCCTCGCCCGCAGGCAGTTCGCCTTAGCCCTCGGCGCGATTCTCGACGCGATATTTTTCCGGCACTTCTTCCAGATCGGTCGTGTGCGCAAGGGCCAACATCCAGCGTCCATGCCGCAACACGAAAACATCGGTGAAGCTGACGGCGGTGATTTCTTCGGCGCCCTCGTTGTCGCGCGTCTTGCTGAGTTGGATGCCGGTCACGATGGCGGTGTCGGCAAAGACGTTGACGCGCAACTCTTCGCCCCAGAGCGCCACGTATTTGACCGGAATCGCGGCAATCAATTTGAGGAAATCTTCTTTGTTGACCGGGTCTTCGCCAGGACTGCGGTAGGAAAAATGGTCATAGAGCAAGCGGCCGAGCGCCGTGATGTTTTTGCTTTTGATCGCCTCGAAGATTTCGACTTCCAGGCGGCGCAGTTCTTGTGGAGTGGTATTGATATTCGAAAATCTGTTCACGTTGCATCCTTACTGGTTAACGCCGCGCCGCCTCTTTCAGCGGTTGCCAGCGATTGCTGGACGGCGAGTTGTCATTATCAAGCTGGCTGTTTGGCGGATGGGGTGAAAACTCACCCGCCAATCACGCGCGGTACGAGGAAGTGCCCTTCATCGTGTTCCGGCGCTTGTTCCAGTGCCTTCGCGGTGCCGAGGCTCGGCTCGACACGGTCAGCGCGTGCGGCAAATGACGCTTGTAATTCGCCCGCGCTGCGCTGTTGCCACGGTTTTACGGCTGAAGTGTCGAGCGCATTGAGCTGGTCAATGTACTCGACGATGGCGGAAAGCTGCGTGGCAAACGTTTCAGTCTCTTCCGCCGTCAATTCCAAATTGGACAATTGAGCGATCTTTTCAACTTCGGGTTTCGTGATCGGCATTCAGCAGCAGTGGTCAGTGATCAGTGGTCAGTGGTCAGCAAAACAGTTGACCACTGACCACTGACCACTGACCACTATCCTCCAGTTCGTTCCAAATACTTCGCGGCGGCGCGCAAAAACTGAGCGCGCAATGCTTCATCCTTGATCTGTTCGGCGGCGCTGCGCAGTTCTTCCGTCAGTTCCGCCGTGTGTTGAAATTCAAAGCCCTGCTCATCGGGCTGGCGTGTGTCGAGCACATGATGCGGGTCAACGCGAAACTCGATAAACGTCACGAACGGCGCGCCCAGCAACGAATTGAGCCGGAAGAGGAATTCGCCCGCGACGGCTTCCATCTGCTTTTTCCAGGTCAAATCCTGCACGGCAATGACCAACTGCTTTTGATACAGCCGAAACGGCACACAGGAACGCGCCAGCGATTTTCCGGCAATCGTGCGCCACGCGGTGAACACTGCCTGCTCGCGCACCTCTTCGTTGTCGCCCGACAGGCGGATCATCGTGGGCAGCAGTTTGAGCAAGCTATTCATATTGCGGATTGCGGATTGCGGATTGCGGATTGGCAATCCGTCCGCATCATTTTTTCTTAGCGCGTGTTTTGTTGCTCACTTGCGCCAATGGAGCGACCTTCAAAGTACCGTGCCCAACGACAGGCCAGTATTTCGCAAAGACGAAATCGGGACTGTTGTCGCGGTCGTGACAAGCCACGCAACTGGCCGGGGCCGCTGGAGTCGGATACTTCCCTTTTACCGGATTGGCAGCGTGTTCCGCGCCGGGGCCGTGGCACGAGTCGCATTGCACATTGGCGAATTTGGGCGTCGCCTTGATGTTGATGAAACCCTGCTGTTGATAGCCGACCGAATGACAGCCGATACAGGCCGCATCGAACGGACGCTGGCGCTTTTCCAATCCGGCGAAGGCCTGCGCGTGGCGCGTGGTTTGCCATTGTTTGTATTCGGCCATGTGACACTGGCTGCAGGTTTCGGCGGTCACATACGGAGACTTAGGCTCGCCGTCTTTGGCAATCCGAGCGGCGACTTTTTCGGCTTCCGCTTCGGCCATTTTGGTTTGCAGGTCGCCGATTTCCCGCCGGGCCTGCTTGGTCATCCGGGCCATTTGCGGGTCGTCCGGGATCACCTCATCCAACGCGACATAACGGTTGGTGAAGCGCTCAATGACGCCTTCTTGATCGGCGTAAAAGCGCAATTCGCCCAAGTGCTTGGTCTCTTTGGTCGCATAAACGATCAACGTGTTGTTGATTTGCAGCGGATCGAGCGTGACGCCGGAGCCGTCAGAATTGATAATGAGATCGAGGTCAGGATTCTGCTGCGCCAGTTTGGTGGCCGTGCCGCGTTTCAGATAGCCCACGATGACGGTGACATCGGCCTTGTCATAAACCTCGGCCAGCGCCGCTTTGGCCGCCGCCAGCGGGTCGTGAATGACGAAGCCGCTCGCTTCGACCTGCCCTTTGAACTCGTCCGGCGGCAGATCGCTCAAACCGATGAAAGCAATGCGCAACGGCAACGGCAGGCGTTTGCCAGTGACGGTTTTGATCACATAAGGCGAAGCGTTTTCGCGCGTGCCGTCGGTCACTTTGATGTTGGCGGAAACCAGGGCCGAACGCTCCGGTTTGAGTTTGGCGTCGGGCAACAACAGGCCGCCCGCATAAGGCAAATCGCGGTACGAAAGATTGACGATTTCCAGCTCCATCAAATCGTGGGCGCGCACGATCCAATCGTTCATCAACCGTGCATCGGGCCGCAATTCGTCGCTGCCTTCCTGCTTCTCGTCGGCAAAGAGCCGCCCGACATCGGCCATCACAATGGCAGCGTCCGGCGAACGTTTGCGAAAGGCGCGGATGTAACCCATCCGCCGCGCCACGCCGCCCAAAGGGTGAATCGGGCAGCCACACACTTCGAGATTGCCGTGGATGTCCGCCGAATAGAACAGCACCATTGCATAGCCATCGTCTTTGTCGAGCCGTTGGCGCAGCGTGCCCAGCGGCGCTGCCTTTTTGGCCAGCCCTTCGCGCTCCTGCCGATCTTTGGCTTGTTTGTCTTTGGGCAAATTGCTTTTGGCAGGCGCGTTTTTTTGCGCAACCGCACGCGCCAATTCGCCCAGTCCACTGGTGGCGGCCAAGGCCCACAAGGTGAACAGTCCGATGATGACTAAAAAGACTCCGCGTTTACGATTCGACATAATGTAAGGCGCTGTGCTGGAATAAATCCGGCAGTCACGAGCCGCTAGTGTAGACAAAAAGGATAGGAGCGACAAGTTGAGCACTTCCCAATTAGTTTTGGCTTCGGCCTCGCCGCGCCGCGCCGAATTGTTGCGCGCCGCCGGTATCGAATTTTCGGTGCGCGTCGCCGACCTCGACGAGACCCAAATGCCGGGCGAAAACCCGCCTGCTTACGTGCTGCGCCTGGCGCGCGCAAAGGCGCTGGCCGTAGCGCAGCCCGGTGAACTCGTGCTGGGCGCTGACACCACCGTGGTCGTCGGCAATGAAAGCGCGGGCAAGCCACTGGATGCCGCTGACGCTCGCCGCATGTTACGGCTGCTGAGCGGCGCCTGGCACGAAGTGCTGACGGGTGTGGCGCTGGTCAAAGATGCGCAAGTTTGCGCTGAACTCGCCGTCACGCGCGTCAAGTTCGCGCCGTTAAGCGCCGCCGAAATTGACTGGTACATCGCCACGCACGAACCATTCGACAAAGCTGGCGCGTATGGCATTCAAGGCTACGCCTCACGTTTCGTCGAACAGATTGAGGGTAGTTACGCCAACGTCGTCGGGCTGCCGGTGCAGACGGTCTATCGCCTGTTGCGCCAGTTGAAGACGGATTGCGGATTGCGGATTGCGGATTGAAGGAAAGCTACCAGATGCGGCAAGTGGCAAGGGCGATAATCACGAAAAAGCGGATCACAGATTGCCCTCCTACGCAGCGGCGACAATCCGCAATCCGCAATCCGCAATCCGCAATCTGCAATCAAAAAATGCCATTGAGTTGCAGCAGGTGACCCATCTTCTCTTTTTTTGTCAGCAGGTATTTGACCGACGTTGCATGCGGTTTGATCTCGACCGGCACGCGCTCGACCACATCCAGCCCGGCCTCGCGCAAGGCTTTGACCTTCTCAGGATTGTTCGACATCACGCGCACCTGGCCCGCGCCCAGCAATTTGATGATCTCGGCGCATTGATCGTATTTGCGCGCGTCCACATCCAGCCCCAATTGCACGTTGGCTTCGATGGTATCGGCGCCCTGATCCTGCAAGGCATAGGCGCGAATCTTGTTGATGATGCCGATGCCGCGCCCTTCCTGCTGCTGATACACGATGATGCCTGCGCCTTCGGCCTGCACCATTTCCATCGCGCATTGCAATTGCGCGCCGCAATCGCATTTGAGCGAGTGAAAAACATCGCCGGTCAGGCATTGCGAATGAATGCGCACCAGCGTCGGTGTTTTGGGATTGATTTCGCCTTTGACAAGCGCGACGAACTCTTCATCGCTGGTGGTACTGCGGAAGCCCACAATGCGGAAGGGGCCGAATTCGGTGGGCAGTTTTGCCTCGGCTTCCTTGGTCACTGTGAACCCAACTGTTGCTCGGTTCTGCTCTTCTCTCACTAAAACCCTCCTTCTAGGTTTGTACCGATGTTGCGTAGGTTCGAGAGCCACTATAAGTGTGGCCTCAGAGCGGGTCAAGGTCTTGTTTCGCGGGCCTGGCCCACCCGGATGCAGGGCGCGGCAGTTCCCGCGCAGACAGCCATTTACGCTGGCCCAGGCCGCCCTTTTCTGGCTGAAAGCACCCCGCCAGTGTCAAGGACACGGCGGTTCAAGCGCCGCGCCAAAAATGTCTTCGTCTGATGTACAGCCCGGCCTTTTACCTGCTATCTTGGCCCGCCACGAAATTGTTTTGAACCCGCGCGCATTAACACGGCTTACACCAGTAACTCATGGGAAATCTCTTCGCTGTCTTGCTCACAATTGGCGCCATCAGCTTTGGCTCGCTGCTCACCTACCGTGTCATTCCACAAACCACCCTCCCGACCCGCGTTTGTATTGGTTCCGTGGTAGGGCTGGCGGCGCTCGCTTGGCTGGGCTTTCTTTCGGCGCTGGCGTTGGGGCTGACGACGCTGGCGATTGGGGTCACGGCTGCCGTGCTCGTCTGCGGCTTGCTGGCCTTGGCGTTGTCGGTCAACCAGGCGAATTTACAGGCGGACTGGCGTTCGAGCGGGCGCAATCAGGGCGAGGTGCTTTATTACAGCGTCTGGGCGGCGCTGCTGATCATGCTCTTCAGCCGCGTCGTGATGTTCCAGCCCGACGGATTGCATACCGCGCCCGCCAACAATTACGGCGACCTGCCGTTTCATTTCGGCGTGATCACTTCGTTTGCGTATGGCGAAAACCTGCCGCCGGAAAACCCGATCTTTGCGGGCATGCGCTTCACTTATCCCTTCCTGATAGATTTCCTGACGGCCTTTTTCATCAAACTGGGCGCGGATTGGCGTGTGGCCTTTTTTGTCGAGAACCTGCCGCTGAGCCTGGCGCTGGTCGGCTTGCTGAATTTCCTGACCTACCGGTTGACGGGCAACCGGCTGGCCGCGCGCTTGACGCCGTTGATTTTTCTTTTCAATGGCGGGCTGGGCTTTTTGAATTTCTTTCAGGATTTAGGCCGAGCGACGGATGGGTGGTGGCAGTTCCTGACGCATCTGCCGCACACCTACACGATGAATGCTGAGTTGGAATTGCCCGGCGGCAAATATCCGTTGCGCTGGGGCAATGTGTTTACAACCTTGCTGATCCCGCAACGTTCGATGCTCTTCGGTTTGCCATTTGTAGCGCTCATCATCACGCTGTGGTGGATGGCTTGGGGCGAGGGCGAACTGGAAGCCCAGGTGCGCAAACGCTACCTGTTTGCCGCGGGCGTGCTGGCCGGCGCCTTGCCGATGTTGCACGCGCATGGTTTTTTCGCCGTAATGATCGCCAGTGCCTTGATGGCGGTTTTCTTTTTCTCGCTGGAGTGGGCCGCCTTTTTCCTGCCGGTTGCCCTGCTCGCCGCGCCGCAAGCGTGGTGGTTGAGCGGCACCCAAGTCAAAAACTCGCTTTTCAAACTGCATCTCTGGTGGGAAGCAGGCGACTCTTCGCCCTTTATTTTCTGGGTCGTCAATGCGGGCGTCTTTCTCTCGCTGTTTTTGCTGGCCATGTTCAGCAGCAAGCTTTCGACCGTGCGCCAACGCCGTTTCAGCCTGCCTTTCGTCATCTGGTTCGTCCTGCCCAATGTCGTGCTGCTGGCGCCCTGGGCCTGGGACAACATCAAAGTCTTGGTGTATTGGTCGCTCGCCTCAGCGCCCTTTGTCGCCTACGCGCTTTCGCATCTTTTCAGCCAACGCGCCGTTTTTGCGCGCCTGCTGGCGACAATGATGCTGGCCTGTCTGATTTTCTCCGGGGCGCTTGATGTCGGGCGCGCGTTGTCGCCAGCGGAAAACACCGCGCTCTTTAGCCAAGCCGACCTCGCAGTCGCTGAAGCGATTCGCGCCAGCACACCGCCGCGCGCCCGCGTCTTGCACGCGCCGATTCACAATTCCGCCGTCGCGCTGACGGGCCGCCAGTCGCTGATGGGGTATCCCGGCCATCTGTGGACGCACGGCATTGATTACGGCACGCGCGAAACCGAAGTGCAGTTGATTTATCGCGGCGGCCCCACCGCCGTGGATTTGCTGGCCAAGCACAACATTGATTTCGTCGTCATCGGCCCCGTCGAACGCAACCAGTTGAACGCCGATGAAAAGTATTTTGCCGACAATTACCGCAAGATTATTGATCAACCGGAGTATCGGGTTTATCAAATCAGGAAGTGATTTCCACATCTCCGCCCCAACGGGGCAGAATAAGGTAGCCAGGGGGCAACGCCCCTGGTGAAATGGCCGATATACCTAAGCCCTGAAAGGGCGTCGTAGCCACGGTTATTTCGCCCTTTCAGGGCTTCACTAATTTTGCCGCGCTCCCAGGGCGTTGCCCTGGGCTACCGCATTTCGCCCCGTTGGGGCTATGGGCCAGCGCAATGTTTGCCGAAGTTGCCATTCCACTCAACGTCATTCAAACTTTCACCTACGCCTTGCCCGCGAGTTTCGCCGCCAAGGCCAGAGCGGGCGCGCGCGTGCTGGTGCCCTTCGGCAAGCAACTGCTGACGGCCTACATCGTGGATGTGCACGCGACGCTGGCAGAGGCTGGGCAAGAGCCTGACAGTTACGAGGTCAAAGAGGTCGAAGAGTTATTCGACACCGAACCGCTGGTCACGGGTGAAATGCTGGAGCTGACCAAGTGGATTGCCGATTATTACTACGCGCCCTGGGGCGAGGTCATCAAAGCCTCGCTGCCTGCCGGCATCAATGCCGAAGCCGAAACCATCGTCTCGATCACGCAAATTGGCCGCAATGCGCTGACCACGGTCTTTGCCAAACGCGCGACATCCGTCAAAGCCCAGGCGTTGACCCGGCTTGCTGACGCTGGCTTTCTGAAATCCACCGAACTCGCCAAAGAGTTCACCAAGCCCCGCGCCACCGCCGTCATCCGCGAACTGGAAAAAGAAGGCTACGTCACCGTCAAACGCCAGGTGCAACAGGCCATCGTCAAGCCCAAACGCCAGCAAGCTGTCCGCCTGTTGGAACGCGCGCCCATCGAAGGCAGCAAGCCGCTCAACGAACAGCAGGAACGCATCATCAAGCTATTGTTCGATGCCGGTGGATCGCTCAGTTTCGCGCAACTCAGCGAACAGGCCGCCGTCAGCCCGTCCGTCATCCGCACGCTGGAAAAACGCGGCTACACCGAGGTCTTCATCCGCGAAGTCCGCCGCGATCCGTTGGCGCATATGAAAACGACGCGCGCCGCCGACGGCTCCGATGATTTGTCGCTGACCGTGAAACAACAGAACGCGCTCAACCAGATCACCGACAAGCTATTGACCAATGAATACGCGGCCTTCCTGCTGCACGGCGTGACCGGCTCCGGCAAGACCGAGGTTTACATCCGCGCCATGCGCGCCGTCGTGGACAGGGGCAAGACCGCGTTGATGCTGGTGCCCGAAATCGCGCTGACGCCGATGTTCGCGCGCCGCTTGCGCGCCCATTTCGGCGAGGCCGTCGCCATCCTGCACTCGTCGCTTTCGGACGGCGAGCGGCTAGACGAATGGAACCGCTTGCGCAGCGGCGAGGCCCGCGTGTGCATCGGCGCGCGCTCGGCCATCTTCGCCCCGCTCGAAAACATCGGCCTGATCGTCGTGGATGAAGAGCACGAGGCTTCGTACAAGCAGGACGAATCGCCGCGTTACCACGGGCGCGACACCGCGATCATGCGCGCGGCCAAAGCCAATGCCCTGATCATCCTCGGTTCGGCCACGCCTTCGATGGAGTCGTATCACAACGCGCACACTGGCAAATACACCTACCTGCGGCTGGACGAACGCATCGGCAGCCGTCAACTCGCCAAAGTCGAAATCGTAGACATGCGCGAAGTCTTCGCCCAATACGGCAAACAGCAGCTTTTCTCCGACCCGATGAAATCGGCCATCGCCGACAACCACGCGCGCGGCGAACAGACGCTGGTCTTGCTCAATCGGCGCGGCTATTCGTCCTTCACGCTCTGCCGCGCCTGCGGCCACACGGCGCGCTGCCCCAATTGCGACGTCACGCTCACCTTCCACAAAGCCGAAGCCCGCCTGACCTGTCATTACTGCGGCCACCAGGAACGCGTCCCGCGTCAATGCCCCGATTGCCAGGGACCGTACATTTACTTCGCAGGCGAAGGCACCGAGCAGATCGAAACGCTGCTGAAAGACCTGTACCCTGACCTGCATATCACGCGCCTCGACCGCGACACCACGCGCCGCCGTGGGGCCTTTGAAAAACTGCTCAACGAATTCGCCAGCGGCGCGATTGACCTGATGGTCGGCACGCAAATGATCGCCAAAGGCCACGACTTCCCCAACGTCACGCTGGTCTGCGTGATCTCGGTGGATGCCGGTTTGAGCATGCCCGACTTCCGCTCCGCCGAACGCACGTTTCAATTGCTGACCCAAGTCGCCGGGCGCGCCGGACGCGGCGACAAACCGGGTCGCGTGATTATCCAGAGCTACCACACCGAACATTACGCGCTGGAATTTGCGAAGGAGCAGAACTACGAAAAGTTTTATGCGCACGAGATTGGGTTTCGGCGCGAGCTGCGCTACCCGCCGTTTGTGGCGCTGATCAATGTGCTGATACGCCACACCGAATTTCAGAAGGCTGAAACCGTCGCGGCTGATTTGGCGCGGCTGGTGCAAGCGGCGGACGCTGAGAACTTATTGCGTGTGTTGGGGCCAGCGCCCGCGCCGTTGTCGCGGTTGAAGGGCGAGCACCGCATGCAGGTGCTGATCAAAACGCGTTACCGGCGGCAGGCGCGCGAGGCGTTGGATGCGGCGATGTTGAAGTTGAAAGAAGATGGGGTGGATTTGAAGATGATTACGGTGGAGGTTGATCCGGTGAGTTTGATGTAATTCCAACAACTGAAATACAGCACACCGCCTACAGTTCGTAGCAAACATCTACCGACGGAAGGAGTGCCTATGAGCAAGATTTCAACAGAGCATTTTTTCCCAATCTCTGTTTACTTTCGCAAAAAGAAAGAGGAGTTGAAAAAGGTATTTTCTGAACAGGGTGGTAAAGCCACCTTTGAGTCAGGGAAGAAATGGACTGGGGCCAGCAAGCTGCTCGAGCAGGCAAAAGCGACAGGTCAAAAATTGCCTATCCTTTTCAGTGCTGCTGATGGCTACAACGATCTGATTTACTGGGCAGTTCTTGAAAGCATATCGGTTCAGCCAGATGCCAAAGGTAAATTCCCCACGACTCTCAAAATTGTTGATCTGACCCCTCTACCCGAAGATATTCCATTAAATTCTCTACGCAAGGTTGGTACTGATCAGCATTTTTCTGATGACATGCTTTCAGGCTATTGCTTTTGCCAAACTCCGGCGTTTCTTCAGCACCAAATTCACTATTGGGTGATCAAAGGAAGGCCAAGCGATAATGACTTCGAGAGCTGGCTAATACCGGGCACAGAAGACACTTGGCGTACAAGTAGGCCACCGCAATCTTGGTCTCCTGGCGACCGTCTTTTTTTCTGGATGTCATCCCCGGCTCGCTGTGTTGTTGGGCTAGGCGTTCTAAAAGGGTTGCACAAGAAGAAGGACAAATCCGGAAATAACTTATTCGATGTTGAGTATCTAACCTATCCACTTGCGAATCGTCCCTTTATTGATGATCTTCGGCTGAATGCTAAACTCTTTGACGCTTCATTCCTCAAATCTGGTCCAGCATGGACTGTTTACTCGCTGACGGAAGAACAAGGGAAAGAGCTTTACCAGATTGTTGTCGGTCAAAACCCGGAAATTAATCTTGGATGGAATACCCGTACACCTTTGATTCAGCGAGCCAGAGAGTTTGAAGCGGTAGATTTAGCAGAGCCTCCGGCTCGTGTGATCACCACAACCAGCCGCGTCATTCGAGATACTGTTAAAGCAAGGCAAATGAAATTGAAATACGGCTATGGCTGTCAGGTCTGCCGCTTGAAGATTGAGTTTGGGCCGGGCCGATTCTATGTGGAAGCTCACCATGTACGTCCGCTAGGTGGTAACCATAAAGGATGCGATACAGAAGATAACTTGATGATTTTATGCCCTACCCATCACGCGATGTTTGATCTGGGCATTCCATATTTCGTTTCACCAAATCGAATTCGCATATACAACCAAGAGTACGATCTGCTATGCAACCACAAGCTTTCAGATGACAATGTCAGCTATCACAATGAGTTTCTTTATAACGGTGTTTTGAATAGTAGCCGCCCGAATTGAAGCCCCAACGGGGCGCAATAAAACTGCCTGGGCCGCCAAATCATTCTGACCATTTCGCCCTTTCAGGGCTTGTCACTCGTTGCCAATGCGTCCAGGGGCGACGCTCCGCTCTGCCCCTGGCTATCGTATTGCCGCCCCGTTGGGGCTCGTGGAGAGCTTCCCTTTCTACAAAAAATGCTGCCACATGATTCAGGTTATTTCGCCCTCTCAGGGCTTGTCACTCTTTGCCGATGCAGCCAGGGGCGGCGCGTTGCTCTGCCCCTGGCTATCGTATGACCGCCCCGTTGGGGCTTATGGGGAATTGTTCTTCCCATTCAAAAAAGGAGGTCGCTCATGCCGCAATCGCTTTCCTCAATCCTGATCCATCTGGTTTTCAGCACCAAACACCGCGAACCTTGGTTGACGCCGGAGATCGAAACGGAACTGCATCCGTATCTGGCGACCGTGTTCAAAGGCTGTGATTCGCCTGCCTTGATCATTAACGGCGACCGCGATCACATCCACGCGCTTTTCACGCTCGCGCGCACGTGGACGGTTGCCGACGTGGTCGAAGAGGTAAAGAAACGCTCGTCGAAATGGATAAAAACGACGGATGCCGGGCTGAAACAGTTCCAATGGCAGGTGGGCTACGGTGCTTTTTCGGTTAGCCAATCACAGGTCGAACAGGTCAGGCGCTACATTGCCAATCAAAAGGCACACCATCGGCAACAGCCGTTTCAAGACGAATACCGGGCGTTGTTGCAAAAATACGGGATCGAATTTGACGAGAAATACGTTTGGGATTGAGGGCTAATTGCGTGGCATTCGGGCCTATGCGATGGTTGAGCCGCGTTCCTTATGAAAACCAAACTCAAAAAACTGCTGGCCGCCCCTTTCCTGCTGCTGGCCGCCCTCATCGTCCTGCTCGAAGATTGGTTGTGGGACGACCTGTTGCTTCTGGCGGTGTGGCTGGGGCGTTTGCCGGTGTTGCGGCAGCTCGAAGCGTTGATTGCCGCGTTGCCGCCCTATGGCGCGTTGACCGTGTTCGCGGCGCCTTCGTTGTTGTTGGTGCCGGTCAAGCTGATTGGGTTGTGGTTTCTGGCGCATGGGCATGCGGGGATGGGCGTATTGACGGCGCTCGCCGCCAAAATTATTGGTACGGCGCTGGTGGCGCGGATTTACGCGTTGACGGAAAAGAAATTGTTGCAGATTGCCTGGTTCGCCCGCTGGCACGAACGGTTCGTCCTCTTCAAAGCGCGCGTGTATGCAGTGATAAAAGCGAGCCAGGTTTACCAGGTTGTCCATCAACAAAAGCTGCGGCTGAAAACCTGGTTGCGAACGCGGGGGCGTTCCTTTCTGCGCCAGCGCTGGGAAGCGGCGGTGCGGCTGTCACGCCGCTGGCGCAGGATCAAGCCATAATTCTCACCACTGCATCTTTTGGGTCTAACGAATGCCAGGCATTTATGAAATCAATGCGCTCGATGACCAAGGTAAACGAATGCAAAAAATACAAAAGGAGTCAAGAAAGCAAAAGAGGCCGGGCTTGCCCTTTTTGCTCTTCTTGCACGTTTTGCTGTTCACAGGTTCCATCCCCCAGCTTGCCGGGTTACCAAAAGCACTTCGACATCAAGGGGGCAAGCGACTCTCGACATTCCGGCCAACTCACTTGAATCCGGCCTGACGCAACAACGCCGCATACCGCGCATCGTCGCGCAACCCATCCAGCAGCGGGTCAACCGCGATAAAATTGAAACTATTCGTGCGGGCCGCCTCGGCCTTGGCGAGCCAGGTGAAGGCTTGCTCGCGGTCGCCCAACAACGCGTAATCCAGGGCAATTTCGTAGGTGAGGTAATCTCCCGCGCGCCGCAATTCCGCCGGGGCGAGCGCGCGTTGCAAGGTGGCGCGCGCTTCGGCTTGGCGCTGCCCGCTGGCTTGCACCTGGGCGAGAATGGCGGGCCATTCGACGGTCGCGTTGCTGAAACTGCGTTCGCGCTGATAGGCGGCGAGCGCGTCGTCATATTTGCCCTGGGCTTGATAAATCCAGCGTTGCACGCGGTGCGCGGCGACGAGTCCGGCATCGAGTTCGAGCGCGCGGCGCGTCCAATCGAGCGCCGCGTCATATTGGCGCGCGTAATACCAAACCACGGCGGCGGCGGTTTTGATGATGGCCGAACGCGGGTCAAGCCCTTCGGCAAAACGAATCTGTTCTTGCGCTTCGGCAAAACGGCCCTGCGCCGTCAGCATCAGCGCCAGCCAGTGATGCGCGGTCGGATAGCTGGGATTCAAGGCGATGGCGCGCCGCAATTCGCGTTCGGCCCCGGCGCGGTCGCGGTCGCACCAGAAGAGCACGTAAGCCAGCGAGGCGTGCGGCTCGGCCAATTGATCATCCAGCGCCAGCGCGCGTTGGGCGTTTGTGCGCGCGCGTTCGCAACTTTCGCGCGGCGGCAACGCGCCGTACCAATGCAGCAGCGCGTAACTATCGGCCAGCCCGGCGTAGGCCAGCGCGAACTTGTCGTCCTTTTGCAGCGCGCGTTCGAACTGGCTGATGGCCTCGCGCAAGGCGGGCACCGCGCGTTTGGCGAAATGGTAGCGCCCGACCAGATACAACTGATAAGCCTCGCGGTCGGTGGTGTAGCGTTTGTTGAGTTGCAACAGTTCCTTGCCGCTGACCTCGAATTTCATTTCGCCCAGCACGCGTTCGCTCAGGATGGATTGCGCGCGCGCGATTTCGGCGTCGGGCAGTGTGAATTGCGCCGCCCACAACTGGCGATTGGCACTGGCACTGAACATTTGCGCGTCCAGCACGATCTGGCCGCCCGCGCGGCGCAACATGCCGCTGACGACGTATTCGACCTGCTGTTCGCGCGCAACTTGCGCGGGCGCTGGCTCACTCGGCGCGCTGCGTTGGGGTGGGCGCACGGTCAATTGTTTGATCTGGCTGAGCTGACGTATGAGCGCGTCGGCCAGCCCCACGCCCAGCGACTCGTCCGCGCCCTGGCTGCGAAAGGGCAGCACAGCGATGGTATTGGCGGATTTGGACAGCTTGACGATTTTGACCGTGGTCGTGGATTTCAAATAGAAAAAGGCGGCCACGCCAAGCACGATGAGCACGGCGGCGAGCAGCCACCTGGGTACGCGAGCATCCTTGCTCGCGGCTTTGGCAGCCACGCCCTTCGGCATCAATGGGTCTACCGCCGAGACCGCAGGCAAGGATGCCTGCGTACCCAGGCTTTCCGCCACCGTCTCTGCCTCTTCCGCATTCACCTGAAACGGATGCAGCCGCGCCAGCAATTCACCGAAGCGCGGGTCTGACCGCAAAGCGTCGAGTTGCGGATCAACCTGCATTTCCAGCGCCCACGATTCGCGGCGTTCGCAAGACAGGCGCAAACAATCAAAGGCCGCCTCGTATTCGCCCAGCGCCGTGTGCAGGCGCGCGAAAAAGTAATGCGGCACGTAACGCTGCTGGGCAATGGCGCGCAATTCATTGAGCACCACCTGCGCTTCGCTGCGTTTGCCAGAAACGGCCAAGACGTGCGCCAGCACCCATAACGACAGCGGCGCGCGATTGGTCAAGGCGGCGGCTTGGCGCGCGGCGGCAAGCGCTTCGTCGGGCCGACCAACGCGCGGATAGAGCCAGCCTTGCGCCTGAAAGGCCAGGTAATAGTTCGGCTCTAATTCGAGCGCGCGTTGGTTGTACCGGTACGCCTCGCGATGCTGGCGCGCGTTGTGCAGGATGAAGGCCATCATCGTGTGCAAGGCGGGTGATTGCGGATCAATGCGCAAGGCGCGCCGCATTTCGTTGATAGCGTCGGTGTGCTGGCCTTGCGAACTATAAAAATGGGCGAGCCATTCGTGCGCCTGCGCGTAGTTGTCATTCAACTCGATGGCGCGCTGCATCAGCCGCTGGCTCGCGGCGTAGTCCCAGTCATACGAGCGAATCGCCAGCGCCAGCGAGACATGGGCTTCGGCCAGTTTAGAGTCGAGTTCGATGGCGCGCTGGGCGGCCTGCTTGGCCGCTTGAAAGCATTCTTCGGGCGGCAGCACGGCGGTGATGCCCATGAAATTGAAATAGTCGGCCACGCCGCTGTAGGCCGCCGCGAATTCCGGATCAATCGCCAGCGCTTCGTAAAAACTGGTGAGCGCGCGCGCCAGACCTTCGTCGGTGTAAGTGTGCCAGTAATAACGCCCGCGCAGATAGGCTTCATACGCTTCGGGTTTGTCGGTGCCGCGTTTGGCGATTTGCGCGCGCTCTTCGCCGGAAAGATTGCGGGCGATTTCGTGCGCAACCTGTTCGGCCAATGAATCCTGCAAGGACAATAGGTCGGCACAACATTCATCGAATTGCGCGGCCCATTGCGGCGCGGCGCTGGCGACTTCGATCAATTGCACGGTGACGCGGATGCGGTCGCCGGTTTGCAAAAAGCGTCCGTCCAGCACGTGTGTGACATTCAAGTCGCGGCCCGCGCTGACAGCATCGTGCTCAGGACTGGCATAGCGCACCACCGAAGCCGTGGGGCGCACGAGCAGGCTGCGCAGATTGCTCAAGCGGGTGATCAGCGCGTCAGCCAGCCCGACACCCAGGAAGTTTTGCGTCGCGCCCGGTTCGTGCTGCAACGCTTTGAGCGGCAGGATGGCAATCGAATGGCGGTGGTGTATGCCAGGGACGGTTTGTTCAACGCCGCTGACGGTGACCGGTGGCGCGGCGACAGGCAGCCCCTGCAACCAGTGTTGGATGTCGGTGGCGAATTCAGCGACGGTGGCATAACGCTGCGCCGAGGTTTTGCTGAGCGCCTTGAGCACGATGGCGTCCAACCCGCTGGCCAGCGTGGCGCTCAGCGTTTCGGGCGTGGTGGCGCGTTGGCGGCTGACCAGTTCGGGTGTCAGCGTGACCGTTTGGCCGAAAGTCGGCGAATAAATTTCTTCGGTCTGTTTGATCACGGTGCTGGGGCGCGTGGGCGTCTCTTCGATAATCAGGCGTGCGACTTCGTGCAACAGTTTGTGGCGCAACTGATAGGGCCGCCGCCCCGTCAGCAATTCATAAAGCAGCACACCCAGGCTGTATTGATCGCTGGCCGCCGTGACCGCTTCGCCGCGCATCTGTTCGGGGCTGGCGTATTCGGGCGTCATCATTTGCATGCCCGTGACGGTGTGTTCGCCGGTGTCGAGCAAGGGAGTGGATTTGAGGATGCGCGCGATGCCGAAATCCAGCAGCTTGGCCATGCCCCCTTCCCCCTCCGCCAAAGGCGTGACCAGGATGTTGCCGGGTTTGATGTCGCGGTGGATGACTTGCTGTTGATGCGCGTATTCGATGGCATTGCAAACCTGCACAAACAACTTCAACCGTTCAGTCAGCGGCAACTGACGCTCGTCGCAAAAACGGGTTAGCGGCTGGCCTTCGATGTATTCCATCACCAGATAGGGCACGCCATCTTCGGTCGTGCCGCCGTCCAGCAGGCGGGCGATGTTGGGATGATCGAAACTGGCGAGGATTTGGCGTTCGCGGCGAAAGCGGCGCAGCACGATTTCGCTATCCACGCCGCGCCGCACCAGTTTAATCGCCACCTGTTTGCGAAACTCGTTGTCGGCGCGCCAGGCCAAATAGACTTCGCCCATGCCGCCGCGCCCCAGTTCGCGCTCGATGCGATAAGCGCCGACCTGCCGTCCGATCATCTCTCTTGTCTGGGAGTGTGAGACAGGCTGATCCGTCAGCGTGCTGGCCTTGTCCAGCAATTTCGTGGCTTGCGAAACCAGGGGCGGGGCTTCGATGAAATCACCCGCGGCGGCATCGGAGCGCAACAGGCGCTCCAACGTCTCGCGCAACTCGGCATCCGCGCCACACACGCTGTCCAGAAAGGCTGCCCGCGCGGCCTCGGGCATATCCAGCGCCGCATTGAATAACTCTTCGATTTGGGACCAGCGTTCGGGAGTCATTGAAATCAGTGGTCAGTGGTCGGTGGTCAGTGGTCAGTCCGTTCGTGCCGACTACCGACTACCGACTACCGGCTGCTCATTTCGTTATGTAACCAAGCCTTGGCCAAACGCCATTGGCGGATGACGGTGGCGGTGCCAATGCCCAAGACTTCGGCAGTCTCTTCAATGGAAAGACCGCCGAAATAGCGCAACTCGACGATGCGGCTTTTTTGCGGATCGAAATCCGCCAGCGCGGTCAGCGCATCATCGAGCGCAATCAATTCGCGGTGGCGTTCGTCGGCAACGGTCAGGTTTTCATCGAGGGAGAGTTGGGTTTCGCCGCTGCCACGTTTGCCGGCCTGGCGTGTGCGAGCGTGGTCAATCAGGATGCGGCGCATGGCGTGGGCGGCGATGCCATAAAAATGCGCGCGATTCTGCCAATAGACTTGTTGTTGATTGACCAGCTTCAGATAGGCTTCATGCACCAGCGCCGTCGCCTGCAAGGTGTGCCCGGCGCGCTCGCGTTTCAGATAGCGTTCGGCAATCAGCCGCAATTCGCCGTAAACCAGCGGCAACAATTGCTCGAACGCCGTTTGATCGCCCTGACCCCAGGCCAGCAGCAGTTGTGTTACGTCGGCGGCAGTATTCATAACCAAACACTCTGGGAGCCTCTTTCAGCCAGGAAAGGATATGCGGTGCCAGCAGGACGGTCAATCGGCGGATTCCGCCGCGTGCAGTTGCGGTTGAAAGGACTCACGCAAGACACGAACAAGTTCGCCGCAGAGGCACCGGGGCACAGCGCTTTTTCACCGTGTTGGCAACGTTCTCCGTCTTGCTCCGTGCCTCCGTGCCTCTGTGGCAAAGCTTTGCGTAAGTCCTGATCTGTAAAACAGGCTCAACCCACAAGCAAGCAAACGACGTTGTGGCAATGGCAACCGCGCTATTCTTATAGGCGCGCAAAAAAATTATCCGGTGGCTGATTCAAAACGGCAGCGGTTTCCGCATTAAGGGGTGGCAGGCAAGGTCAGCAGCAGTTTTCAAGGGGGATTTCATGCGCATCGGGGCAGTTGCCGCACAGGCCGGGGTCAACGCGCAAACGATTCGCTTTTATGAACGGCGCGGCTTGTTGCGCAAACCGCAACGGCTGGCGTCGGGTTACCGCGACTATCCGGCAGAGACGATTCGCATCGTCCGGCTGATCAAACAGCTTCAGGAACTCGGCTTCACGTTGACCGAGATCGAAGCCTTGCTGCGCTTGCAGGCCGCGCGGAAGCTGGCCTTACCGGAGTTACAAGCCCAACTGGCCGCCAAGCTGCAAACGGTCGAAGCGCAAATTCTGAGCTTACATGGCCTGCGCGACAGGCTGCGCGAGTTAAGCTTGAAACTCGAAGCAGGCGAGTCAGCGGCGGGCAATATGTTTTGCGTTTGATTCAATCCACCGCGCGTTTGCGCGTTGAGAAACAGCAGACTAGATCGGTTTTCACATCAGTGTCTGGGAAAAGCCGCGCAGCGGGACGGTACCGCGCGCGTGAGCAAGCGGCGCCTGGGCGGTTCAGCCAACGGCGCAAGCTTGAGGCGCCGCTTGCTCACGCGCGCGGTACCGTCCCGGCATAACGCGCTCCCGTAAACACAATTGCAAACCGATCTAATTCGACACGAGGAGGAATAGATGAAACAAAGAACGCTCAACTCAAACTGGTTTCACCCGCTCATGCTTAGCGTGCTCATGCTGCTGAGCGGATTCACCAGTGCGGCGCAGCAGGGCAAGTTGGCGGATCAGCGCGCCGCCTTGGCCGGCAATTGGACAGGGGCATCCATTTGCGTCAACAAAGAGAAATTTCCCGCCTGTCACGATGAACAGGTGATTTACCGCATCGCGCCCACAAGCGGCAGCGCCGACAAAGTCAACCTCACGATGGACAAACTCGTTGACGGGAAACCGGAATTCATGGGCGAAATGGAATGCACCTACGACAGCCAGCACGGCACGCTGGTCAGCGAATACACCTACCGCAACAACCACCTCCGTTGGGAGTTCACGGTCAAAGAAAACACGCTGACCGGCACGCTCGCCGCACTGCCTGACAAAACACTGGTGCGCCAAATCAAGGTCAGAAAGGAGGCGCAATAATGCGTGAGGAGGCGATGAAGACTGCGCTAAAACCGATTAACTCATCCGGCGTCTTGGCCGCTGCCGTGCTCTGGCTTTTGTTGGCGCTGGGTTTTGGGTTGGCGGGCCTGCCGCGCTACCTGACACCGCCGTTGCCACAAGTGATGATCTTTGGGCTGACGGCGACGCTGTTGCTGCTGTTTTGCCTGCTGCTGACGTTTTTGGTGCCGATCATCATCGCCAGCCACATCGTGATTTTTGTGCGGCTGTGGCGCAGTAAGGGCGCTGGGTACGCGACGGTTTGAGGCAACCCGATAAACACCGAATGAAACCAGGAAAATGCACCCCAGCCCGCGCGGCCCGGGATGAACCACAAACCGTGCTGACGCATGGCTGTTAGGGCGTCGGGTCTCGAGTCCAATCGAGTAACGATACTCCGATAAGGTACGGCGGTATAAAAGTTACCGCAGGCGGCAAGTGGACGAATATGCTGGTGACAGCCATCAACAGCGCAAGCCCGATAATGCCCATGCTCGCGCCTCTGCTCATCAGCGCGCTCTTCTGTGCGGCCACCGCAAACAGAATCGTACTCAAGTGGGCGCTGAACCTGTGAACCAGCCCCGCCGAAAAAAGGAATGCTGAAACGAATGCCCACCACACCGGCGCTGTTCCCACACGGGCTTCCTGTTCGTAGCGCAGCGTAGCCAGGAGCGGATAGGCCAGGAAGAGCAGCGTGAATACAACCGTCGAGATGATGCTGCTGGCGAATCCGAGCGAGGCGGGTACGGACTGACAAGCGTCGCGGAGCCGCGCGGCGAGAATCGCTAGGCCGCCAAAGCAGAGCAACGCGCCGCAGACGAGGGCAGCGTAGCGAAAGCGCTGATCCGTGAGGGTAGTCAACCACGCTTGCCCTTGTGGAGGAGCATCCATATTGAGGGCGAGTGAGGTGACCACCCAGTTGCCGATGAGGAGGGCTGCGGCTGCTCGCGGAGCGGTCACGCGGCTTGCCCGCGTGCCAGAGCCATTGTCTGATCCACGGGCGAGCATCCACGCGGCGACGCTAATCAAGCCTGCCTGTATTGCGCCTGCGAGCAAGTATGCTGGGAGTTTCCCCGGCTGATAGGCCGCGCCCAGGAACGGCAGCGGTATGATCCAAAGAAAGAGGTGGCTAACTCGTCGCACGAATGAGTGGGGCTTCATTTCGGGTTCCTTTCTACTGTGGCGTTCGTTGAGGCGGCCAAACCAGCGGCGGGAGCGGAGCCAGCCCAGTAAACCGTCAGGCCGCCGCGCCCGCCTGTTCGTTGGCGCGCCCAACACTCTCAATAAAAATTTCGTTTAACGTCGGCGCGACCAATTCAAAGCGCGTCAATCGCGCATTCGCATTGACCAAATCTTTGAGCAAAGCCTGTGGATCAGCGCCGTCGTGCAGCGCGACTTCCAAATGATGGCGTTGTGGTGTGACGGCTTTGACCAGCGGGTTGTCCGTCAGCAGGCCATCCAAATTCTCGCCATCCACAGCCAATGAACGCCAGCCGAAGCTGCGTTTGACCTCGCGCAAGGGGCCGCTCAGCACTTTGCGACCGCGATTGATCAGGCAGATTTCGTCGCAAAGCTCTTCGGCCTGCTCCATCAGGTGGGTCGAGAAGATAATGGTTTTGTTGCGCTGTCTCATTTCCTGGACGATCTCTTTGAGCAGGTTCGCATTGATCGGATCGAGACCGGTGAAGGGTTCGTCGAGGATCACCAAGTCGGGATCGTGCAGGATGGTCGAGACGAATTGGACTTTTTGCTGCATGCCTTTTGACAACTCTTCCCAACGTTTGGCTTTCCATTCGCTCAGGCCCACGCGCTCCATCCATTCATCCACGCGGCGTTTGGCAGCGGCGTGTTTGAGGCCTTTCAATTCGGCGAAAAAGAGCAGTTGCTCGCCGATCTTCATCTTTTTGTACAGGCCGCGATCTTCGGGCAGGTAACCGACACGCTCTTGCAGCTTCTCGTTCATCGGTTCGCCGAAGAGGCGGATTTCGCCGCTGTCGGGGATGGTGATGTTGACGATCATGCGGATCGAAGTGGATTTGCCCGCGCCGTTCGGCCCCAACAGGCCGAAGATGCTGCCGGCGTGGACTTCCAGCGAAAGGTCTTGCACGGCAGTAAAATCGCCATAGCTTTTGCTGATGTGTTTAACAGAGATGGTGTTCGACATAAGCAGATGTAACGAATTGCCGTGGCTGCTCACACGTGATTGCCAGGTGTGCTGTGGCGGCGGGTGAAATCAGACAGGGCGAGTTTGGGAAACGCTGCGGCCAGCCTCTTTGACCAAAATGCATTTGGGCTAAATTTTGAAGGCACTGCGATTGATGTTTGCGGGATGCGCGTGACGCTGGCTTGTTCGGGCTTAGCGATACTGGCACGCACCGGCCAAACAAGCGGGCGTATCCTACTATTCAGGCGCAGGGGCGGCAAGCGCTTATTGGCGGAAGTGTACGAACGGTGACGTCCGCTCAAATTGCGAACGGGCAGCTTCGCCAGGAAATGACTCGACGCTTTGGCGGCTCGTCGTTTATACTCCCCGCTCCCACAATGACCCGCAACAGCAGACCTGAACCGGCGGCGGGCGACCGAACCGGAAACTGCTCTTGCGGACCTTGATGCGACCTTGATACGACCCTGATACGAAAATGCTGTTTGGAACTTTCTGCCCCAAAGATTCCAACCCCCTCATTAGTCCCTTTTTCGAGCAACAGGCAGAAGCCACGTCGTCTGTGTGCAAGTACACCGGCATATATTGGCGAACAGCACGCGGCAGCGCTTTGTTTCTGCCTGCGACTAAATCCACGGTTCTCTCTTTGGGGAAAGGCAAAGAATAACGATGGCTAGTTTCCGAATCCGCACCCCTGCCGAATATCTGCTGATGTTGTGGCGCAGGCGGTATTACATCCTAGTGCCGTTGCTGATTGTCAGCGGCGCGTTGTGTTACGCGATCTATAAGCTGCCGAATGTTTATGAATCGTCTTCGTTCATCATCGTTGACCCGCCGAAGGTGTCATCCACTTACGTGCAACCGGTCAACACGCTGGACGCCACGGCGCGGTTGAGCGCGCTGCAAAAACTGGTCACCAGCCGCACGGAGTTACAACGGCTGATCGAACGTTTTGATTTGTATCCCGAGCAGCGCAAACAAAACATGCCGGTCGAGACGCTGGTCGAGCGTATGGTCAAGCAGGTTGATTTGAAGACGCAATCAGCGGCGGCGGGCGTTTATGCGTTCACCGTTTCCTTCCGCCATGCCGTGCCGGAAAAAGCGCGTGACGTAACGGCGGAACTCACCACGCGCATCATCAACGCTAATTCCGACAGCGAACTGCAAAAGGTTTATGCGACGGTGGATCAGATCGAAGAGCGCGTCAAAGACGTGCGCGTGCAACTCGAAAAGATCGAGACCGAGCGCGCGCGTTACTTCGTGCAAAACCCCGACGCCAGCCCGAATCAGGAACAAAGCCTGGTCGGCCAGTTGAACAGCCTGGGCACGGTGCGCCAATCCGAACAGACTTCGATTGACGCGCTGCGCAGCCAGATCAGTCTGAATGAACAACTGCTCGGCACGCTCAAAACGCAATCCGAGGTCGAACCCGAAACGCCCATCGCCACCGGCCAAACCGAAGGCCAATTGCGCACGCGCCGCGCCGAACTCGAAGGCCGCTTGCGCAAGCTGCTGACCGAGTTCACCGAGAAAGCGCCCGAAGTGAAGGCCGTGCGCGCCGAGATCGAAAGCTTGAACGCCGAGTTCGACGACCTGAAAAAAACCGACGATCAAAGCAAACAAGTCAAACGCGCCGCCCGCGCCAACAATCCGCAGGTCGCGCAGCTTGAACTCCGGCTGGCCGCCGACCGCCGCGATTTGAAATTGAAAGAAGACGAGCTTGGCCGCATCAATGCGCGCTACAGCGAATTGCAATCCCGTTTGAACAAGACGCCGCTGCTGGGCGTCGAGGCGTTGAAGATTGATCGCGATTACATGACTTTGCGCAAACGCTACGATGACTTGCTGGCGCAGCAGGACAACGCGCGCTTCAGCGCCAAGGTCATCAACGATTTCAGCGGCGAAACTTTCCGGCTGATTGATCCGGCCAGTTTGCCCGAACAACCCGTCTCGCCGCAGCGCCGCATTCTCTATCCGCTGGCACTGTTGCTGGGTTTGGCAATTGGACTGCTGGCAGCGGGCGTCTCGTTGGCGCGCGAACTGGTCACGATCCGCGATGCGCGCGATGTGCAGCATTACGCGGGCTTGCCGCTGCTGGTGGCGGTGCCAGAACTCGTCACCGAAAACGAACGCCGCCTGATGCCGCTGGTCACGGCGGCCAAAATCATTGGCGCAATGTTGTTGATCCTGGTCTCGTGGCCGGTGCTCTATCAACTCATCAAATTTTCACGCTTGCTGGATTTATTCACGCAATCGTCATACTGAATCAGTAGTCAGTAGTCGGTAGTCAGTAGTTTGTTTCTCTACCGACTACCGACTACCGACTACCGATTACTGACTACTTTCCCTCACAACGTTATGTACCTCCAGTTTTACGGCTTACAAGACATTCCGTTCAGTCTGACGCCCGACCCGCGCTTCCTCTACTTTACGGCGAGCCACCGCGAAGTGATGGCGAATCTGCATTACGGCATTCAACACGGCAAAGGCTTGATCGTCGTGACCGGCGAAGTCGGCACGGGCAAAACGACGATGCTGCGCGCGATGCTCTCGCGGCTGGATCGCAGCGTGTTGACGGCGAACATCTTCAATCCGGGCCTGACGGTATCTGAGTTTTACGAACATCTGGCCGCCGATTTCGAGTTGGGCGCTTACACGTCGAAATCCGATTTGCTGATGAAGCTGGGCCGCATGCTGATGATGCGCCATTCGCGCGGGCTGCGCACGGTGGTGATTCTGGACGAAGCGCACGGGCTGAGCCGCGAGTTGCTGGAAGAGGTGCGCTTGCTGCTCAACTTTGAAACCTACACCGAAAAACAATTGCAGATCATCCTGGTCGGCCAGCCGGAATTGCGCGCGGCGCTCAATCGCCCTGAGTTGCGCCAGTTGAAACAACGCATCAGTTTGCGCTGCGAAATCAAACCGCTGAAGGCCGATGAAGTCTCGGCGTATATCCGCACGCGCTTGAAAGTCGCGGGCGCAACGCGGCTGGATTTATTTACGGCCAATGCCATCGCCTTAATTTATCGCGCCTCCGAAGGCATCCCGCGCCTGATAAACAACATCTGTGACAACGCTTTACTCAATGGCTTTGCGACGAATGCTCGATTGATCTCCTCACAAATCATCGCCGAAGTCGCCGAATCCCTGGATTTATTACAACCGATGATCGAAGACGATCCGCGCGAGGTCTTGGCGGGTTCCTTGCCCGCCATGCCGATTATGCGCGAAGAGATCGAAGAAGGCTGGCTCGAAGAAGCCAAACCCCGCAACAACCGCCGACGCCGTGAACGCGGCGAGAAAGGTGAGAAGGGCGAGAGCGCCCAACTTTACGCAATCAATGGCAAGACTGAAGAACTGACGGAAGCCCCCTCGGTAGTAACAGCCGGCGCGGTGCGCGAAGAGCCTGGCAAGGCCCTCGCCGCCGCCCGCGATGAGAACGCCAAAGCAAGTTAAAAGTAGTTCAAAACATAACGGTTGCCCCCAAACAACCACGCTTTGAGTCTGGTGCCCCTGGCTTTGTGCGTTGGAACTTCAGAATATGGCACGAGTCTTTGACGCGCTCCGGCGCGAGCAGAAACGCAAGAAACGCGTCGGCGAACACGACCCACTCGCCCGCGCCATCCTGAGCGAACCGGAGAGCGAGCAGGAAGCAGAAGTTGGCGGCTTTGACCTCGACGCCCCCATCGGCACACCCGCAGGCCCGCGTTCAAACGAGGGGATGCTGTTGCCGGGGATAGGGCGGGCGCAAGTCGAAACCGCTCCGTTATCGCAGACGGCGACGATTACAACACCTGCGGCAGCCGCGCCCGTGAACACGTCCACACCTGTCACGGCACCTGTTACGCCCACCGTAACTGCCGCCAACACGGCTGCGCCACCGGTTGAACCCGCTGGGACACGTATTTCTTCCCAAGCCTTCCAGCCGCCGCAAACCAAAGAACCGCCGCGCGTTTCACCGGCGCAGGTGCGCCCCGCGCAAGTGCATCCGCGTTTGATGATGTTGCATGAACCGCATGCGACAGGCTGTGAGCAATACCGCACCTTGCGCACGGAACTCTTTCATGCGGCGGAGCGCGAACTAACGCAAATCATCGTCGTCACCAGTTCCATCGCGGGCGAAGGCAAAACGGCAACGACGCTGAATCTGGCGCTGGCAATTGCGCAATCACCCAACCGCCGCGTGTTGGTAATTGACGGCGATTTGCGGCACCCCAGTGTCGCACCGTATCTCGACCTGAAACCTTTCGCGGGGTTCGCCGAGGTATTGCAGGATAAAGCGGACCTCTTTGACGCCATCTCGCGGCTCAGCGAGCACGATCTGTACCTGCTGCCCGTCAAACGCGAAACCAAAACGCCCACCGAATTGTTATCCAGCCCGCGCTTTCAAGCGGCGCTCGGCGAGTTGCGCCAATACTTCGATTTCATCCTGATTGATTCCCCTCCTGTCAAACCCTTCGCCGACGCGCGGCTGTTGGCCAATCACGCCGACGCCACGCTTTTCATCGTGCGCGCCGGCTTTGCGGCCTACGAAACGGTGGAAGAAGCCGTGCACGCGCTCGCCGATTTTCGCGTACTCGGGGTCGTGCTCAACGGCGCGACCGATGTGCCCGAACTGGGCAACTACGAAGACTATCAAGTTCAAACTGGCCGCAGCGAACCCACCAATTTACTCTGGTCAACGTTCGGCCCGCGTGTGCGCGAGAGCTGGCTCGGTCGTAGGTTGAAACTCTAGCGGATTGCGGATTGCGGATTGCAGATTGCAGATTGGTTAATGCGGCTCAGCCTTTATTCAATCTACAACCAAAAAATCCGCAATCCGCAATCCGCAATCCGCAATCAAATGTTTCGCAAAGGCATCTGGTTCAAAACAGTCTTGCTCGTGTTGGGCGAAGCGGGGATCATCCTCTCTGTCGTGCTGCTCAGCCTTTATCTGCGCTTTGCGGGCAGGCTCGACATCATCCTGTTTGAGCAACGCGGGCTGTTAAAGATCGTCTTTACCACGCTGATCTGCCAATTCATCTTTTACCTCTTCGACCTGTATGATGTGGCGGCGGTGCGCTCGAAACGCGAATTGCTGACCAGCCTGTTTCAGGCGGCGGGCATGACCATCGTCGTGCTCGGCCTGGTCTTCTTCCTGCGCCCGACGCTCTTGCTGGGCTATCTGCAAGTGGTCGAGGGCGGCGCGCAAGTCCGTTACGGCGATGGTTTACCGATCATGGCCATGCTGCTGGCGCTCTCGCTGATGATGTTCTGGCGCATGGGCATTCACTGGTTGATGCGGCACCCGCGGCTGGGCGAACGCATTTTGATTGTCGGCACCGATACGCTCGCCAAAGATGTGGCGCGCGAAGCCATGTTGCGGCGCGACCTGGGCTACAAAGTCGTCGGCTTTATTTCCGAAGACCCAGCCCTGGTCGGCCAGAGCATTCTCAATCCCAAAGTGCTGGGCGTGACGACCGAGTTGGCCGAATTGGTCAAACGCGAAAAGATTGACCGCGTCGTCGTCGCCCTGCCCGACCGGCGCGGCCACATGCCGGTGGATCAGTTATTGAAACTGCGCCTGCAAGGGCACGCGGCCATCGAAGAAGGCACCGCGCTGTTTGAACGCCTGACCGGCAAGATCAGCATCGAGATGCTGCGGCCCAGTTGGCTGATTTTTTCGAGCAACGCCAAACGCGGGCGCTTTTGGCAGGCCGTGCGGCGCGGGTTCAATGTCACGCTGGCCTTGTTGGGAATGGTGCTGTCGTTCCCCATCGCGCTGCTCACGGCCCTGGCGATCAAGCTGGATTCGCGCGGCCCAATCTTTTACACACAAGAGCGCGTCGGCAAGAATGGCGACCCCTTCACGATCATCAAGTTCCGCTCCATGACCACCGATGCCGAAAAAGACGGCCCGCAATGGTCGGGCGCAGGCGATGCCCGCATCACCCGCGTGGGCCGCTTCATTCGCGCCACACGCATTGACGAACTGCCGCAATTCATCAACGTGTTGCGCGGCGAGATGAGCTTCGTCGGGCCGCGCGCCGAACGCCAGTTTTTTGTGGATCAACTGAGCGAACAGATTCCCTTTTACCCGCAGCGCCATCTGGTCGAACCCGGCCTGACGGGCTGGGCGCAGGTCAATTACGGCTACGGCTCATCGGTGGAAGACGCGCTGCAAAAGTTTCAATACGATCTTTACTACATCAAAAACGCCTCGCTGCTGTTCGATCTGTGGATCATGCTCAAATCGGTCAAGATCGTGCTGTTGGGGCGCGGGCAATAACTTGGTACGGTACCGCGCGCGTGAGCAAGCGGGGCCGCAACTTAAACCCACTGAGCGCCGGCTGACGGTTCCGCTTGCTCACGCGCGCGGTACCGTACCGGTCGGAGGTGCTATGCAATCATTCAAACTTCATTGCCTCACACATTTCATCCTCGCGGCGGTGCTGCTGCCCGGCATTGCGCCGCTGACCCGCGCGCAGGGACAAGACAAACCCAAAGCCCAGCCACAACAGACCGACCCGGCCACGCTGACCGAAGCGCAACGCCAAGCGTTGCGCCGTGAGAACCAGTCGGAAATTGACGCGGCGGTGCTGCCTTACATCAACAACTTTTTCGCCACCACGCGGCTTGGCCCCGAAGACATTATCAGTGTGGATGTTTTCGACAAACCGAACTATTCGCGCGCCAACATCACCATTCCGCCCGACGGCGTCATCAGCTACCCGCAGATCGGGCGCTTGCAGGTGGCGGGCCGCACCGTGCCCGACATCGAAAAAGAAGTGCGCGAAAAGCTGATGGAATACATCATTGACCCGCAAGTCACCGTGCAACTGGTCGCCTCGCACAGCCAAAAAATCTTCGTCGTCGGTGATGTCAACACGCCCGGCATTTATGAAATGACCCGCCGCATGACCGTCACCGAAGCGCTGTCCCGCGCCGGTTACCTGACCAAATATGGCGACAAAAAGAAGATTCACGTCTTGCGTATGCAACCGGATGGCAACACCGCCGCCATGCCGCTCAATATGAAAGAGGTCGAGCAAGGCAAACGCCAAGACATGTTTTTGGTGCCGGGCGACACCATCGTGGTGCCGGGCAACATCTTCAAGACGATTGACCAGGTGTCGGGCGTGGTGATGATTGCGACGTGGATGCGGATTCTGGTGCGCTGAGGCGGCAACGATGAAACCACCGTTCAAGCAATTTGCGTGCGTCTTTGCAGCGGTGTTGTTTACGCTCGGTGAGGCGCAAACCTCTCAGCCCGTGAAGGCGGGCGGCAGCCTAAAGCCCAGGGTGGAGCGCGGCGCCAGCCGCGCGGAACCCTGGGTCATCGCAGTTACAACCCCAGCCCGCGAAGCGGGCGACAGGCATTCATTTTTCAAGCTAATAAGCTCTGCCGCCCACTCCGTGGGCTGGCTGACTCTTTTGCGAACAAACCCAGGGTTCCGCGCTGTGCGCTCCACCCTGGGCTTTAGGCTGCCACCCACTCCGTGGGCTGAAACCGCGCCCAATCCGAGTTGGCAAAAACAAACCACCAACTCACTCGCCCGCCTCACTTCCATTCATTTCACCGATGCACAACACGGCTGGGTTGCGGGCAGCAACGGCACGCTGCTCAAAACCGGCGATGGCGGCGCAATCTGGGAACGCGTCGCGCTACCGCCTGAATTCAGCCGCGATTTGCTGCGCGCGGTCTGGGCGCTCGATGCGCAACGCGTGCGCTTGCTGGGTGAATACAATCTGACACAACGGCCCAGCAGTAACGACCTGGCCGCGCGCGCGTTCCTGCTCGCGTCGGATGATGGCGGCGCGACGTGGCAAAACATCGAACCCGCGCGTCCGCCCGACAAACCGTATCGCCGCCCGCGCCGCCCCGTCGGACAAGCCAGCGAAAGCGCAGCGGAGCAGGTGGAACGCTTGAACTCGCCGATTCTGACCGCGTTCTCGTTTGTGGCTGGCAGCGGCTGGCTCATCGGCGAATCAGGGACGATTCAAACGACGCGCGATGGCGGCGCGAGTTGGCAGATGCAATACGCCGTGACGCGCAAGCTCTTTTACGATGTGACCGCGCTCGACACGCAACAAGCCTGGATCGTCGGCGGTGGCGGCAGCATCCTGCGCACGGTGGATGGCGGCAGCAATTGGAACGAACAGCCCTCCCCCACGACCAACACCTTGCGCGCTGTGCATTTCATGGACGCCAGACGCGGCTGGGCGGCGGGTATCAGCGGCACAATTCTGGCGACCACCAACGGCGGCAATCGCTGGCAAGTGCAAACATCGAACAGCAACGAAACGCTCAACGACATCCGCTTCGTCAACGCTAGCGAAGGCTGGGCGGCGGGCGAACGTGGCACGCTGCTGCACACGCGCGATGGCGGCGCGACCTGGCAAGACGAGAGCTTGAAAACCTACGCCAGTTTCAACCAGTTGTTTTTCAGCGCGCCGGATTGCGGTTGGGTCGTCGGCACGAACGGTTCGATCTACAAATACTCGGCTGACGCAAGCGGCACACGCCCGGCGCTCAAAGGCGAAAGCCGCTGAGGCTGTGCTAAACTCCCTGGCGTTATGACGCCGCAAGCACCACTCAAACCGACCGAAGAACAGCTCACTTATGGCGCGTATTTGCGCGTCGCCGAGTTGATCAAACTGCAACAGCCGCAATCCTCACCACAGCATCACGACGAACTACTGTTCATCATCATCCACCAAACCTACGAACTCTGGTTCAAGCAGTTGCTGCACGAACTGGACGCCGTGATTGCGAACCTGAAGACCGCGCAAGCCCCCCAGCAAGACGCGGTTTACGAAGCCGCGCGCCTGTTGCGCCGTTGCACCGAAATCATGCGCGTGCTGGTCGAGCAGTTCACGATTCTGGAAACCATGCTGCCGACGCACTTCCTGGCCTTTCGCGGCAAGCTGCGTCCGGCCAGCGGCTTTCAATCCGAACAATTCCGCGAACTGGAATTTCTGTGCGGGCTGAAAGACGAAAAGATGTTGCGCTATCACGAACCGACCGACGAAGCCTACGCCGCGCTTGAACGCCGTTTGCGCGAGCCGTCGTTGCGCGATGTGTTCTTTGACGCCTTACATGCGTTGCAAGTGCTGCCGTCATTACCCGCTGATGCGGATGCCGAAGCGCAGTTCAAAGCGCGCGCCGAAGCCATCCGCGCCATCTATCGCGACGAACGCGGCAAGCGCGCCTGGATTGACGTCTGCGAACGACTGACCGAGTTTGACGAATTGCTGGTGAGTTGGCGGCTGCGCCATATTCAAATGGTCGAACGCACCATCGGCGTGCGGCTGGGCACAGGCGGCAGCAGCGGCGCGTCGTATTTGAAAGTGACGCTCGACAAAAAATTCTTCCCTGAACTTTGGGAAGCCCGAACAATGCTAATCGAATAATTCCGCCCACGAAGTCACACGAAGGAATCACGAAGGAGGCGGTCTTTCTTCGTGATTCCTTCGTGTGACTTCGTGGGCGGAAACGTTGGAGATTTATGGACGAACTACTTTCCTATCGTGCGCAATTTCCGATTCTGGAAAAGACCACCTATCTCATCAATCACTCGCTCGGCGCGATGCCAGCCAAAACCTACGACCGCATGCACGCTTACGCTGAGACGTGGGCGACGCGCGGCATTCGAGCGTGGGCCGAAGGTTGGTGGGAAATGCCCGGGACCATCGGCGACAAAGTGGCGCGCATCCTCGGCGCTGATCCCGGCACGGTCGTGATGCATCAGAACGTCTCGGTCTGTCAGGCGCTGATCCTGTCCTGCTTCGATCTGACGGGCAAGCGCAACAAGATCGTTTATGAGGCGCTCAACTTCCCTTCCGTGATGTATGTCTACGAGGCGCACGCCAAAGCGGCCCATGCGAGAATTGTCGAAGTACCGAGTGACGACGGCATCACGATTGACACGCAGCGGATGCTGGACGCGATTGATGAAGAGACGCTGCTGGTGCCGATTTCGCACGTGCTGTTCAAGAGCGCCTTCATTCAGGATGCGGCGGCCATCGTTGAAAAGGCGCATCGTGTCGGCGCGCTGGTCGTGCTGGATGTTTATCAATCGGCGGGCACGGTGCCCTTCAGCGTCAAAGACCTCGATGTGGATTTCGCTACCGGCGGTTCGGTCAAATGGTTGTGCGGCGGGCCGGGCGCGGGCTTCCTCTATGTCAAACCGGAGTTGCGCGAACGCTTGCAACCGAAGATCACTGGCTGGGCCGCGCATAAAGCGCCGTTTGCTTTCGTGCCGGGCGAGATCGAATACGCCGAGGACGCGCACCGTTTCCTGCACGGTTCGCCCGCGATTCCGGCGCTGTATGCGGCGGAGAGTGGCTACGATTTGATCAATGAAATCGGGGTCGAACGCATTCGCGCCAAATCCATGCGGCAGACGGCGCGCTTGATTGAATTGGCTGGCGCGCACGGCTGGCGCGTGAATGCGCCGCGTGAGCCGGCGCGGCGTGGCGGCTCGGTCATTCTGGATGTGCCGCACGCGGGCGAAGTCGTGCGCGAATTGGCCGCGCGCGAGGTGCTGGTGGATTACCGGCCCGGCGCGGGTGTGCGCATTGGGCCGCATTTCTTTAGCAGCGACGATGAACTCGAAGCCGTCGTGGCCGAGATCAAAAGCATTCTCGACACGCGCGCTTATGAAAAGCACACGGCGGCGAGCGGCGCGCGGTTCTGAGGCGGTTTAATCAGGCAGCCATAAGTATCGTTCGCGCCTCGCGCTGGTGGCCGTCAAAGCCGGAGCCGCCGCACGACTTGCGTTATGCGCGGTGCGCAGCCTGCGCTTTTTTGATGTTGCTTTGACGCGCCCGGCGCTGTGCCGCCGTGGGTTTGTCTTTTTCCGGCACGTTCGGCCTGGGTTTGGCCTTGAAGCGGTCACCGCTGATGTGCACCGGTGTTGATCCGAGTTCATCCAGCAAGGCGCGCGCATCCTCTGTGTCGGGGATCAGTTTGCCGCCTTCCAGATGCGCCTGGTCTTTGCCGATCAACCATTTCTGATCGTCCCAGGAACCGCTTTCGCGCTTGCCTGCCACACGTTCGAGGCCGCCCTTCTTGCCGACATCGTGTGTGCGGAAGGTGACGAACTCGCGCTTCGGTCTGACCTCGATGTGGTAAAACTCGCCGTCACCAGTCGAACCAGGTTTGGCGCGCGCGCGGCCTTCGGGTTGCGCGCGCGCGTGTTGACGCGACGACATTGCCTGCCAGGCGGCCTGCGCCTTCTTGATATTCTTCCGTGCGGCTTCTTTTTGTTTGGCAGTCGCCATTTGTTCCTCCTTCAAACTAGATCGGTTTTCACATCAGTGTATGGGAAAAGCCGCGCAGCGGGACAGTACCGCGCGCGTGAGCAAGCGGAGCTTGGGCGGTTCAGCCAATGGCGTAAGCTTGACGCGCCGCTTGCTCACGCGCGCGGTACCGTCCCGGCACAAGCTGCTCCCATAAACGCAATTGCAACCCGCTCTAAGCAAAACTGAGTAAGCGAATCAAGCGCGGTAAAGCTGCGTGAACAAATGCTGCATTCGCTCACGCAGCTTTACCGCGCCGATCCGCCAGGTGTCGTATTCGCCCTAAGCGGCCGCAAAGGCGCGGTCGTCAGTTGTCAGACAGGCCCCGTGCCCACAGCCGCAAACGGGTTCGGCTTCGAGGGCTGTTTCGCAATGGGGGCTACAATACTTTTCGCCGCCCGTCACCAGACAATCGCAAGCCGGATGCGCGCATCGTTGCTCAGTTAAATTATCTGCCATGTTGGTTTCCTCCTTTCTATAGACTGCAAGAAAAAGAATTGCCGTAGCAAGCTCCAACGGAGCGTCAGCCAACAGCCTGGGGTGAAACCCCAGAAAACACATTGAGTCGTTGTGCGAAGCCCTGAAAGGGCGGCAGCCATAGGCTTGGCTGCCGCCCTTTCAGGGCTTCGCACAACTATTTGCACGACCCCCCAGGGCTTCACCCTGGGCTGTTGGCTGGTCGTCCCTTTGGGACTTTTCGGAAATTCTTTTTCTTGAAAACTATATCAATCTCAGACCATTGCTGTTGGGATCAGTGTGATCTTCCCTTCAGCCTTGACGTTTGAAATACTGCACGGCGCGTTCGTGCTGCTCGGCCTCTGCGCGCGTGTCGAATGTGCCCAGGTTGCGCCGCTTCCCCGTCTTGGGGTTTATCTTGCTCGAGTAGAGCCGGTATTTGCCGGACTTCAATTTTCTGATCATCTTGCCTCCTTTACTGTTCTACTTGTTCTTCGCTTTCGCTACGTTTTTCTCAACGCTGTCCGGATAAATGATGACCTCCACGCTGCCGCCCTTGCCCGCCTCGGCCTGCGTGCCTTCGCCCTGCCCCAGCGTCTTGATGCGTGCGTCGTCAATGCTGAGTTTCTGCCCCAGGTATTGACGCACGGCGACCGCGCGCACTTGCGAGAGTGTGGCGTTCGCTTCCTTCTCGCCTTTCGGATTAGTGCGGGTGGCGACGATGACCAGACCGTAAGGATTGCTCTCCAGATAAGCGCCGATCTGGTCGAGCGACTTCTCCTTCTTCAGCTTGGTCGAATCAGGCTTGCCGAAAAGGTCGTTGCCGGAAAAGCTGAATTTTCTGAGCGGCTCGCGGTCAGGCAGTTTGGTGATGGCGTGTTTGGTCAACTCCGCCGAATCGTAGTAGCCGCGTTTTTTGAAAAATCCTTTGAGAAAAAAGTTGTGCTTGAGCGCCTCCATATTCTCCTGGAAGGAAACCACGCCGTCTTTGGCCTGATCCGCTGTCTCGCGCAGCGACGATGCGGTCGCGTTCAGGTTCTTGTAAGCCGCTTTGTCGTTGACCAGCGCGCCGATGGTGCCCCGGCCGGTGTCAATCTTGCCGCTGATGGATTTCAGATCGTCGGTCGTCTGATTGATGTTGTTGATGGCGACTTTGGAGGAGTCAACGGCCTCTTTGGCCGAATCGAGCATGGCGCTGGCTTTCTTGGCGATGTCGCCATAATCAATCGGCGGCTGGCTCTGAATGGTGTCGCCGTTGCGCGCCTGTTCGGATTGCGGCGAACCGAATGAGAGGGCCACGTACTTGCTGCCCAGCAAGCCTTCGGTCTCGATGGTGGCGACGGAATCTTTCTTGATGACTTCGCGCGCTGAACTGGCCAGCTCGACTTCCACTATCACCTTGTCACCGGGATTGTGCGGCAGTTGAATCTCTTTGACCGTTCCGACGCGCACGCCGCCAGCGCGCACCGCCGCGCCTTCATCCAATCCCGCGACATTCTCAAAGGGGGCCTTCAACCGCCAGGTGCGGCTGAAAATGAACTGCTTCTCGCCGACCAGAAAAACCAGCAGCGTGAAGATGATCAGCGATCCCAATATGAACGCTCCCAGGCGCGCCTTGCTCGACATCATTCCTCCTCTCTTGCTTCTCCTTCAGCCTCCCGCAAGAACTGTTTGACAAACGAATCGCCGCTCCGCTGCAAGTCCGCCAATGTTCCTTCCGTCACGATATTGCCTTCGTTGAGCATGACGATGCGGTCGGCCACCAGCTTGACGCTGCGCATGTCGTGGGTGACGATGACCGAAGAGATGCGGCGTTCCTGCTGTAACTGGCGAATCAATTCATCAATCTCGTTTGCGGTGATTGGATCAAGCCCCGCCGTTGGTTCGTCGAGTAGCATGATTTCAGGGTCGAGCGCCAACGCCCGCGCCAGTCCCACGCGCTTTTTCATGCCGCCCGAAATGTCCGCGGGCAGCTTCGCCGACGCCTCCTCCATCCCGACGCGCGCCAATAATTCGCGCACCCGCCGCCGCAGTTCCTCATCCTCCATCCGCGTGTGCCAGCGCAAGGGGAAAGCGACGTTCTCTGCCACGGTCATCGAGTCATAAAGCGCCGCTTGTTGAAAGAGAAAGCCCACCTTCTTGCGCACCTCGTTCAATTCGTCCAGCGGCAGCGCGGTGATCTCTTCGCCGTTGATCTCGATGCCGCCGCCATCGGGCTTCTGCAACCCGATGATGAGTTTGAGCAACACGCTCTTACCCGTCCCGCTGCGCCCCAGTACGGTCAAGGTCTCGCCGCGCGCCACGTTCAGATCAATGCCATTGAGCACCACCTGCTCGCCGAAAGATTTGCGCAATCCACGCACTTGAATCGCCGGCTGTTGGTCGCTCTGCTCCATCATTTCTCCCGCAACTCGTCTCCCACAACTCGTCTCCCACAATTTGCCTCCCGCAGTTTTGGGCCTACGGGAAAAACGTCATAATCAACCGCACCAAAACCACGTCGGCCAAAATCACAAAGAGCGATGAGATGACGACGGCGCTGGTCGAGGCCCGTCCAACGCCTGCGGTCCCGCCCTTAGCGTGCATCCCCTGATAACAGCCGACCACCCCGATAATCAGCCCAAAGACGAGGGCCTTAGCCGTCGGCGGCAACAGGTCGTTGAAGTCCAGCGTCTCGAACCCCTCGTTGAGAAACAGCCGCAGCGACATCGGCTCAACCAGGGTGTTGGCCAGCCAACCCGTGATGATCCCGCAAAAATCGGCCACGATGGTCAACAGCGGCATCATCAGCATGCAAGCCGCGACACGCGTCGCCGCCAGATACTTGTATGGATTGACGGCGGAAACCTCGATGGCGTCAATCTGGTCGGTGACCTTCATCGAACCAAGCTCGGCGCCCAGCCCCGCGCCCATGCGCCCGCTCATCACCAGGGCGGTAATGATCGGGCCGCTCTCCTTGATGAGCGACATAATGATTACCGTGGGCAACAATGACTTCGCCCCAAAGCCAACCAAACTGTCGCGCACGTGCAATGACATCACCACGCCAGCCGCCGACCCGGCCAGCAACACCAACGGCAGCGACTTCGCGCCGACCTCGTCCATCTGCCGCAGCAACTCCCTTCCTTCAAAGGGCGGGGTTGCCGCCGCCCGCACAAGCTGCACGCAAAATTCACCGATGCCGCCGAACCATTCGAAAGTGTCGAGCAGCGGTTTCTTCAAACCCAACGATGATTCATGCGCCGTCGGGATTCCGATGGCCTCTTTCGTCGTCATTCTCCTCACCTAAAACGATTCATTCCGCGCAAAGCCGCCCGCACGCAACCGCGGGCAATCCTGCTTACGGCGCTCTGACACGCCTGGCGTAGAACCAGAGCGCCGTGACGGCTACACCCAGCGAGGCCACTAGCCCCAACCAGTACCAAGCCGTCCAAAAAGTCGCGACCAAGCCCGACGACCCGACCTCGCCATGCTCGTGACCCATCAACCAAGCGCTCAACCCACCACCCACCATTCCACTCAGCGCCGAGAGCGCAGGCGTTCGTTCAGAAATCGCGGGAGCCAATCCCAGCGCAAGGACAGTGAGCATCAACAAGGGCACCAGCCAAAGCACACGGTCACCCTCACGCGCCAACTCAAAGCCGCTCACCGAATCTTTCGCGCCCAAGCAACTCACCTGCACCCACGGCAGAAAAAAGCAGATCAGCACGAACAAGGCCAAACTTAGATTTGTTCGCTTCGTTTTCCCCATCCCACCCTTTTGCGGTCTTTTTCAAACCGCCGCTATCACTCAATGGAGGCAACGGGGGCAACGGGGGTTGTCGCCGGAAACTCTTTTGGTTGGCCCAGCACCAACATCGCCAGCGGGATGGTGCTGATGGCTCCAACCAGCGCAAGTGTCCAGCCCACGGCGCGCCGCTGTTCGTCGCTTAGACTTCCGGCCAGCAACAAACCAAGCCCAGCCCCCAACATCCCACGTGTCCCAGCAATCAAGGCGACCACGGGCAACGTCAGTTTTCTCTCTTTCATGACCCTCCTTTGACGAGCAATGAGCCTAGTACTCCATCAAGCTGAAAATGAGGGATGTAGGGCGGGATTAAATCCCGCCCTACATCCCGGATGCGCTCTCAGCATCCATCACTTACAGCTTGATGGAGTACTAGCGCGCGCTACGGCACAGTCGGGTAATAGGGATAACGCGGAGAGGTGTAACCCGCGCCCCAATACGGCTCATAACCGTAGTATTCGTAGATGTTGGTCAAGAATCGCGCATCCACCAGTTCAGGTGAAAACCGTGGCGCGCCTGCCACGTGCGCGCGCGTGCGGTCAATGCGCAACTCGTCTGCCTTGACGCTGGTGATGGCATCCACGGGCAGCAGGAACTTGGTATCCCCCAAACCGAGAAAGCCGCCCGCAGAGATTTCCAGAAAGCGGACTTTTTCTTCGCCCTGATCCACGAACAGGTCATCCACTTTGCCAAGCTCCTCGCCGTTGCTGTCCACGACTTTGCGGCGGCGGATGTCTTGGGCACCGTCGGCGAAAGTCAGATTCGAATCGCTCATCCTGATCAGCAGCGCTTTTTCATCTACTTTTTTTGCTTTTGCTTTTGCCATTGTTCCTCCTTCGTAAAATGGAACACGCTTGCTCCATGCGGGTTTTGGATTTGGTTTCCGTTCGCGCTGTTCTCCCCGTTTCATCAATCTAGCTCAATGCATAGTGCCCCCCTCCTTACTCACTGCCCAATTCACCTTCTCAATCTGTTGCTATCTCGGCCACACCCTCTTAACGAGCAACCCCCATTCCACATAGGTTTTCCGGTCTTCAGCAGAGTTTTGCCGAGAAAGTGAATGCTTTTCTTGCAACCAGATGAATGGCCAAAGTACAGGTTTGTTTTATGGAGCGACGTTATCCTGTGACATTGGCTTTTACTCTGCTGCCAACAGCGGTTGACTAAAAATGGCTATCAACAGAACTGCCGTAGCGCGATTGTGTGACGGGTAATTCCGTGCTGACGAGATCGGTTTCAGTTCAGTAGGCAGCCTTCCGACTATTCCGTTATTTCTGTTTGTCCCGTAATCTCGCTCCCATTGATTCATTGCCAAAGCACTTTGTCAGTCAACCGACTTTCATTGCAGGCGCGGTTGCGTAAAATCGGTTCCGGCATTTAATCCCGTAACGAGCAATGAGGAGGACTTATGCAACGAAGAACATTCACATTGGCCTTGTGTGGTATCGCAGGCAATCGTGCGCTGGCATTCGCGCTGCCGCAAAAACCCGCCGCCAAATCGGCCAAGCCGGAGAAAGGCAAAATCGTGGTTGAACGGATCGAAAAGACTGAGGCGGAGTGGCGGCAAATTCTGACGCCGGAGCAATATCATGTAATGCGTGAGAAAGGCACCGAGCGCGCCTTTACCGGAGCCTATTGGAAGAACCACGACAAAGGCACGTATCTGTGCGCCGCCTGCGGGTTGGAGCTATTCAGTTCCAAAGAGAAATTCGATTCGGGCACGGGCTGGCCGAGTTATTGGAAGCCGGCGGCAAAGGAATACGTCAAGACCGAGACCGACAACAGCCTGGGCATGCAACGCTTCGAGGTGATGTGCGCCCGTTGCGGCGCGCATCTGGGGCACGTGTTTGATGATGGGCCGCAACCGACCGGCTTGCGCTATTGCATCAATTCGGTGTCGCTGAAGTTCGTCAAAGAAGCGCCGTAGGAAGTGCGCTACGGAAAGCCAACTCATCGTTTGGCGGCAGCATTCTCCATTCTTCATTCTCAATTCTCTGGCAGAGGGCACCGCAAAAACGGCGGATCATCTGCGCCAGAATGAAGAATGGAGAATGAAGAATGCCCAGCAGTCATTTCTTCAGCGCCGTGCGTAAATGCTCATCGTCGGATCGCCGAAGAGCAGATAAGTGTTGCGCACGTCCTGATCCAAGGTTGCCGTCCGCGCCACCAGCATGGCCTCGCCCAGCGTCAGCCCTTTCCCAAACAAGCTCTGATACAACGCCAGATTGAACGCCTGCTGCGGCCCGGCTGAATTCAACCCGCTTGAGGCAATCACGCCAAACGCGCCGCCCACTGGATTCAACAAGACGGCTTCGGCCAAGCTCTGTTGTTGCGGATCGGTGAAGTAGCCGTTCAGACAGGTCGTCATCACGAATAAACCCGCCGTCGCATTGGTCAGGGCCGCCGCGTCCTGGGCGCGCAACAGGCCGTCGCCCGTCCAGACTTGCGTCGAACCGTGGCCCAGCCAGTTCACCACCAGCGGCTTGGCGAGGTTGATGCTGTTGACGATTTGCCCACGCAACTGTTCGGGCGCACCGTCATTGCGATTGATGAATTGTTTGGGCATCAGCGCGGGCAAGGCGTCGGCTAGGCGTTCGCTGAGCGTTTTGAAATTGACGCCTTCGGTCGTGCGGTCAGCAACGAACAGCGCGTTGCGCGGCGTGGTGGGTATTTTGAACGCCAGGATTTTATTGATCACGGCGTCGGCTTGCGCTGCCGTGCGCACCGGCAAGCGCCCCAAAGCCAGATCAGATACGCCGTCATCATTGGTATCGGCCAGCCAGCTATCCTGGGCCGTCTCAAAATAGCGGGTCGTCCCCATCTTCGTCGGCACGAAATCGGTTTCCACATTGGCCGGACTATTGTTCAGGTAGTTGCGAGGGTCGCTGGTCGCATCACCAAGCAAGAGCGCAAACCCCGGTTTCACCAGCCAACGCGCGCGCCCCCAGGCCAACAGGCTTTTGATGGCCTGCGGCGAATGCTGGCCGTAGGTGAATTCATCATAGGCGTCTTCGACATCCACGAGGGCGACGCGCATTTCAGTCGAACGGCGCGCGGCCAGCCGGTTGGCGGCGGCCATGAAATCGCGATGCGTGATGATGACCAAATCCGCCGCGTGTGTGACGGCCCGCCAATTCGACGGTTGATTCAGCTTCACGGCGGCGACGCGTTCGAGTTGCGTTGGCGCCAGCGCCAGATAGGTCGCCCCCGCCCCGCTTTGCAACCCGAAGCCGTAATTATTGCCCGCGCCTTGCGGCGTAATGGTCAATTCGCGCATGTCGCCGGACGTGCGGCCCAGTTCAAACAGGCGTATGCCGGGCGTGCTAAAGCCACTGATGAAGGCCGACTGGCCCGCCCCCAGACTGAACCGCAGCAAGTCCCCGTCGGCCACGAAGCGGCGCGGATAGCTGAGGCGCAGGCTCGCACTCAGGCTGACGTCGCTCGCGCCCGCCGCCGCCAGCAGCCGCACGTCATTCACGCCGTCGCGCAAAACATCGGCCGGAACAGGGTAGGTCGCGACCTGCCGTTGTTTGCCATAAAAGTTGGCCGTGCCCAGCACGCGGCCATTGAATTCGATGCTGACCACGTGCGTCTGATCGGTCACGCCTTGCAAGGCCACTTCCAACGTCGCCGGCGGCGCGCCTTGCCGTTGGACAAAGCGCGTCGTCAATTGCTGGGTCACACCGCTGGCATTGACCACCGGGCCAAACCAGTTTTCGGCCTCGCCGTTGAGCAAGCCTGAAAAGTAAATCAGCTTGTCTTGGCGCTCGACCGTCGAAAGGAAACTGGTGGTCGAAGGCGCATTGCTCACCAGCGCGGCTTGCACGTTCATCCGCCGGCCCGTTTGCTGGCCGACCGCCAACCAGTAAACGCGCGTGTCGGTATCGGGCGTGTCCAACGCCTGGCCGTAAAATTCGATGAATTCGACGCCGTTGCCCTGGCCTTTCACCGTGAGGGGCACTTCGGCGCCGTCGGCGAAAAGCTGCAACAATTGCGGATTGACGGCGATGTTAAAGCCCGCCGCCTGCAATTCCGCCGCCGTCACGCGATACCAGCCGTTTTTGCGCACGTAGAGTTTGGCCGCGCTTTGATTGGGCAAGACCCACGCCGCCGCAATCCCCGGCGCTGGCACTGCGGATGAACTGGCTAACGCCTCGATGCGCGTGGTTTGGTTGGCATCGAGCGGGTTGGCAGCACCCGCCGCCAACGTTGCGTATTCGATTTGTGCCGGATGATTCGCGCTCGCGTTCAAATCGTCCAACAGCGGTGAGCGTTGCGCGGACGGCGCGGTACCCGTCTCGCTACCCGACGCCGCAGTGGCGGCAAAAACCGGCCCATACCAGGCGCGGCTGCCGTCCACATCCAGCGCTTCCAGCCAGTAAGGCACACCGGCAGCGCCGCGCGGATCCGTCCAGGTATAGGTGTTCCCCGCCGTCAGCGGCGCGCGCGCGCCCGCCAGCAAAGCCGAACCGGCAATCAGCGCCGGGTTGACTTGCATGCGCTTGCCATTCTCTTCGCGGTACACGTTGAAGCCGAGATGGCCGACTTCAAAGCCCGTGCCCCATTGCAGCGTGACGCCGCTGCCAGTTTGGCCCGCCGCCGCACGCGCCGGGGTCGAGCCCGCTTGCGCACTTGCCGAAAAGCCCGTCAAGCGCACCGCCAGCGGTGAGCTATTCTGAAAGCCGAAATCTATTTGCAGATTGTCGCTCACATCGCCGTTGGTGCCGTGCGCGCCGTTGCCAGTGCTGGTGAAATCGGGTTCGGCGGTCGGTTGCGAAGCCGGGCCGAGGGTGAAAGCTGGGCTGAGGACGCCGATGCTGGTGTATTCGGCATTGGTCGTGGGGTCTACGCCATTGTCGCGTTGATCGGTGCCGCTGGTGACGCCGGTGCTGCTGTAATAGCCGAGCAATGCACCGCCACTGTTGAAATTGACGGCATTGATGCGCACTTTGTAAACGCCCGCGCTCACGCTATCGAAGCGGTAATAGCCGCTACTATTCGTCGTCGTCGTGCGCGGTGTGGATAACGAATTGCCGCTGCTGTCCACGAGTTCGACGGTGACGTTGTTGACGCCGCTTTCGGTGACATCCAGGACGCGGTCGTTGCTGGTGTCGAACCAAACCCGGTTGCCGACCGAATAACTGGTTGTCGCCGCACTGAAACCGAAATCAAACGTGTGATCGTTGACGCCGTAAGCGCCCGTCGTCAGGGCGATGACCGCCGTTGTGCTCGAGAGCGTCGCGTCGGAATCGCGCGCGTCGCCGTTGGTGCTGGCGTCGGTGTTCGCTGTCACCAGATTGTTCGCGCCCAAGGCCGCCTGCTTGCTGCCGCCGGAAGCATTGGGAATGCGGATTTCGTAAGCGGTGGTGGGGTTGACTGCGTACTGACAGGCAGGGACGTAGGTGATGGACAAGAGTGGGGCCTGCGCCGTGTTGTCGTCATACGAGGTTGAAGTCCGCAACCCCGTATTCGCGACGTTACGCGAAATAAAGATATTGAGCGCGTTGCCGCTCGCCCAACCGCCCTGATTGACGATCTCCTGCACGACACTGGCGAAGTCGGGCGTCGTCGCGTTGGTCGTCGCGCCCGCCGTCCAGGCTCCGATGCTCGTCCAGTTGACCGAGGCCGAGGTTTTGGTGCGCCCGGACAAATTGGCATTGGTCGCGGCAAAGGTCGTGGCGTTCGTCGCCAGTTCACCTTTGATATTGAAGTCCGTGGTGCCGCCGGAAGTAGTGGCAAACGCGGTGAATTGAATGGTCGCGCTTGTAATGGTCGCGCCATTGGGGATCGTTAGACCGGCAAAGCGCATGCCGATGTCCCGGTCAACGCTGCTGCCATCGCGGCCCATCCGCAAGCCGTTACCCGCGTTATTCGTCGTGACGGCGGTTGTCGCCGTGCGTTCGGTTGCATCATCCGAACTGGCTGAAACGCGGCTGGTGATGGTCGTCGAGCCACAAGAATACGTGAGCATGTTGGTATTGCTTGCGCCGCCGAAATAGTAATTGCCGCTGCTGTCTGTCGTCGCGGTGCCGACCTGCGTGTCAACCGAACCGTTGCTGTCAGTGTCGGCCCAGAGTTGCACGCTGACATTCTGGATGCCGTTCTCACCGGGGTCTTGGATGCCGTTGGCGTTCGTGTCAGTCCAGACGCGGTTGCCGAGTTGCAGCGGCGCCGGATCGCTGCCAGCCGTTAAATCGCCAAACCCGTTCGCCTTGGAAAAGGTGCTGGTATCGGTGCTGTCATACACGCGCGCGAGTTTGGCAATGAGGCCCGTGGTTTTGTTAAACCAGCGCAACCCGCCAGAGTATCCGCCATCATCCGAACTGCCGTCGGTCACCAGATAGATGGGGTCGAAAACAACGCTCAGCAAGTCTGGAAACCCCGGCAGTTGCGTCAATCCGCCCAAGGTCACTTCGTCGTGCCCGAGCGTCCCGGCGGGCGCAATCGTGGACGAGCGCCATTCATCGCGGAAGAAGTATTCGCCCCCGCCCAGACCCTGGCTATTGCCCGCGCCGCCCGTCGCCGCGCCGCCGCCACAGGCCGCGTTGCTTTCCAGCGTCCAGCCGCTGCTCGGATTGCCGCAAGCCAGGATCAGATCGCCAGCCGAATCGCCTTGATACAAGGTGGTGTCGGCGGGGTTGTCGTGGGCATTGTTGCCATATTGATCGCCTGCACGATCACGCAAACCGAGATACATATTGCCATCGTTATCAAAGGCCAAATCCGACAACATCGGTTGCGGATACCCAGTTTCAGCGAGCGACCCGCTGAGCCGTGTAAAGGTCGTGACCCAGGGATTCCAAGTCGCGTTCGGCGTTGGTGAGCCAAACATGTGCAACTTGCCACGCGCATAGTTGAGTTGAAAATTCACCACCGGCGACGCGCCAAACGCCAGGGTGCTGGGATTGACCTTATAAACATAAGTCCGCATGTTCGCCGGCGTCGCCGGCGTGCTCTCAGCCGAACAAACCATGCCGACATAAAGCTGGCTGCGATAGTAACTCACCGCAAAAGGCCGCACATCGCCGCTGCTGGGGCAACTCGGCGGAGTGAGCGGGACGGCTTGCGAAGCGGCCACACTGCCGCCCGGTAAATTCAGCGCGTAAAGCGTGCGGTTCTCCAAATTCATCACGTAGAGCTTGCTCTGGTCTTCAGAAATCGCCAGGCCGCCCAGCGAAGTCTTGCCCACCGCATCCCAACCGGTGTTGCCATTATCCCGGTCGTAATCGGCGGTGTTATGTGAATTGGTTGTTGCGCTCGGCACTGTCAGCATGCTTACCACCGTGTTGGCCGTTGGATTGATCACATAGATCGCGCCCGCATCATCCGAATTGTTCAACGTGCTGTCGGCCCCCGGACCGAAGCCGGTATGCCTTTTGAAATACGCCGATGCATATAGCCGCCCTGTCGAACGCCGGTAAGCCATCCCCCAAGTCGCGCCCACCTGTGCATGTGTAACCGCAGTAGTGTGTGTGCCCGGCGAATCGTATTGCACATTGGTCGAACTGGGCACGGCGCCGTCTTGATAGCCCAAGCTGATGACCACTGGGTCGTTGGCCCGCGCCCCGTTGCTGGCGCCAAAGGTGTAACAACTCGTATACAGTTTGGGATTGTTCTGGCTGTAATCGGCGGGCCAGCTCAAGCCTAGATTGATGTTGCTGGAATTGCCATCCGCGACGAATTGCACAGTCGAACCCGCGCCCGTCCCAACAGCCGAGGGCTGATACCCGGCGGGCCAGTTGGTAAACTCGATGCGATACGGCCCTGTCCCGGTGGCCGCTAGCGAATAGGTGCCATTGCTCGCTGAGGTCGCCGAACCTTGCGCGACACCGCTGGCGTCGTAAGCAGTGATGGTCACGCCCTGGACGCCGCGATCAACGGCCTGCGCCACCGTGCCCGCGCCGGTGTTGGCGCTGGTCACGGTCGTATCCATGACACCGTTGGCGTTGTAATCAATAAACACGGTGCCGGTGATCGTGCCGGACAACGTTGCCAGCGGGGTGCGCCCCGCCGCCGCGCTGAACCGCCCTGCCAGCTTGCGCAGACCGGTTGCCGCCGCAGTCATGAAGGGCTGCGCACTGGCCGTCGTCCCGGCAGCCGCGCGACTTGCGGGAGTAGTCAACCAGCCACTCAGGCAAACCAGGAAAACAACCGGCAAGCCCCAGTGCGGCCAGCGGAAGCGTTTGACACTGTTGCGGCATAAGCCGGAAAAGCTGTCGGCGGTTTGCTTACGAAACGAATTTAGCGTGGTACCCATCACCAATCTCCTTCTTACTACCAATGTCCGTGCCTCACCGCCGTGCATACACCAGCGCCGCAAACCACTGCGGCGGCCGGGCAGTTAGTCCGGAATAAATTCAACTCAAGTTAGATGCTGCTGGGAATGCCGATTCCGCTTCAGAATCGTTGGGAAGTGCGGCCAAGCCGGGCCTAAACAACCAGGTGTGTGAGTGGCTTAGAACCTTGTGGATGAAGTTTGATTGTGCGGTAAAACTCTGCGCCGGTCTTCTCGCCTTGACCGGACTGTCCTGCCAACCTGCCAATAAAGCGTTGAATTGCGCGCTGCTTGCCGACGCTGGGAACCGCGTGTTTCAACTCAACTTTTAATCGGGAGCAGGAAAAAGAATGAAAAGCTGTGCTGGGGATGATGAGTGCAAGCTCGTCTTTTGCGGAATATCAACGGAGCAAAAAACGGCGTCATACTAGCGGCCCGTCTCTATAGCGTCAATGAAAAAATTTCCACGCCTCTTCCACACCCACGCCAGCCGTTGGCTTGCCGCCCGGCACGAAGGATAGTGAAACAGCGCTGGCCCGCTCGTCTCTGACCTGGCGACAAGCCAACTTTTGACCCGTCACTTGATCAAAAGCAGGTAGGCCTTCAGCAGGTTGGCACCAACAGCCCTAATGCAGACTCAGCGACGCGAAACCATCCGTAAGGTAGGATCGCCGAGGAGGAGGTAGGTGTTGCGCACATCCGTTTCGCTCACTGCCCCGCGCGCCAGTTGCAGCGCTTCGCCCAGCGTCATCCCCTTCCCGAACAAATACCGGTACAGCAACTGGTTGAACGCCTGTTGCGGGCCTGGCGCATTGAGCGCGCTCGACGCAATCACCGCCACCGCCCCGCCTGCGGTGTCGAGCAGCACCGCTTCGCCCAAACTTGACTGTTGCGGGTCGGGGAAATAGCCGTTCAGACACGTCGTCAGCACGAACAGGCCCGGCGTCGCGTTCGTCAGCGCGGCCGCATCCTGGGCGCGCAACAAC